>JABDQH010000037.1 GCA_013042375.1 Woeseiaceae bacterium | reverse complement strand
AGGGATACCGTCCGCAGTTTTACTTCCGTACCACGGACGTTACGGGCGCGGTGGAGCTGCCGGAGGGCACCGAGATGGTGATGCCGGGCGACAACGTGCAGATGGTGGTGGAGCTGATTGCCCCGATTGCCATGGAAGACGGCCTGCGCTTCGCCATTCGCGAAGGCGGTCGCACCGTCGGCGCCGGCGTCGTCGCGAAGATCATCGAGTAAAGACTATGGCTACTAATCAGAACATTCGCATTCGCCTTAAGGCGTTCGATCATCGGCTGATAGACAACTCGGCGCGGGAGATCGTGGACACGGCCAAGCGCACGGGCGCGACGGTCAAGGGCCCGATTCCGCTGCCGATGAAAAAGGAGCGCTTCACGGTCCTGATCTCGCCGCACGTCAACAAGGACGCCCGCGACCAGTACGAGATCCGCACCCACAAGCGTCTCATGGACATCGTCGATCCGACCGACAAGACGGTCGACGCGCTCATGAAGCTGGAGCTGCCGGCCGGTGTCGACGTCCAGATCAAGCTAAACTAGAAAAAATATATAAATATCATAGAGTTATAGCCGACCTGTCCGGGTTCCGGGCAGGCGGCCGAAAAAGCCGCGAAAAACGCTGCAAACCGCTTGTATTAAGGGGTTGAAGTCGTATAATTGCGGCCCCGCTGGAGTTGGCCGGACCGGGAGTCGGCCAGTACCAGGAAATAAACACCAGTCGCCAGGTAAACGAGGGCGACACGGCAAATCCCGGAACCGCCGCACCGGCTGATTGACCGGTACGGAGCTTAGGGTCAGCCCCAGAGCTTGAAAGGACGGAGTCCTTGGCGATGGCTGGCCCTTTCGCGTGTCTGAAATAAGGTGACAGTCACCCTAATTCACGACGCGCCCGAAGGGTGACAGTTAATCGAAAGTGGAATTAGGGTGACTGTCACCTTATTTCCGCAGCCCCAACCAATCGTAGTTGGGGCGGTGAAGATTTTTTGCAGAGTTTGGCGCTGACCAATCGTAGTCGGCGAGAGGTTTTGAAGATGACCATGGGTCTTGTTGGCCGCAAATGCGGCATGACACGTGTCTTCACGGACGACGGAGTTTCGATTCCGGTCACCGTGATCGAGGCACAACCTAACCGGATCACACAGGTGAAAACCGTGGAGACCGACGGTTACCGTGCGTTGCAGGTTGCAGCCGGTAGCCGCAAGGCGTCCCGCGTGAGTAAGCCTGAAGGCGGCCACTTTGCAGCAGCAAAGGTCGAAGCCGGCGACCTGCTTACCGAATTCCGTCTCGCCGATGGCGATGCGACGGACTATGAGCTTGGTTCGACACTGGAAGTCGGCCTCTTCGAGGAAGGCCAGAAAGTGGACGTCATCGGCACGACGATCGGCAAGGGCTTTGCCGGCACCGTCAAGCGCCACAACTTCCGTATGCAGGACGCGACCCACGGCAACTCGCTGGCGCATCGCGCGCCGGGCTCGATCGGGCAGAACCAGACGCCCGGCCGCGTGTTCAAGGGCAAGAAGATGTCCGGCCAGATGGGTAACGTCCGCCGCACGGCGCAGAACCTCGAAGTCGTGCGTGTCGATGCAGAGCGCAACGTGCTTCTCATCAAGGGCGCTGTCCCGGGTCATGCCGGCGGCAGCGTCATCGTCCGCCCGGCGATCAAGGCGAAGAGTTAAGGGGCGCTGAGGATGAAACTGAAACTCCAGGACAAGGGTTCCGTCGACGTGGCCGAGGCGGCTTTCGGCGCGGAATACAACGAGGCCCTCGTACACCAGGTTGTCAATGCGTACCTTGCGGGGGCACGTGCCGGCACCAAGGCACAAAAAAACCGCTCCGCCGCGCGCGGCGGCGGCACCAAGCCGTGGCGCCAGAAAGGCACGGGCCGGGCTCGCGCCGGCACGATCCGCAGCCCCATCTGGGTCGGCGGTGGCCGTGCGTTCGCGGCGAAACCGCGCAACTACGACCAGAAGGTCAACAAGAAGATGTACCGCGCCGCGCTGCGCTCGGTGCTCGGTGAACTGGTTCGACAGGATCGGCTGGTCATTGTCGAGGAGCTCGGTATCGATGCGCCGAAGACGAAGGTGCTGGCCAGCCGGCTGAAGGAGCTGGAACTCGATAACGTGCTTATCCTGAACGAGGCCTTTGACGAGAAGGTGTTCCTCGCGGCCCGCAACCTGCCGAACGTCGGCATTTGCGATGTCGCCTCGATGGATCCGGTCGTCCTGATTCGCTTCGAAAAGGTGCTGGTGACGCTGCCGGCGCTGAAACTGATTGAGGAGCGTCTGTCATGAGCCAGGCTGCGCACCAGGAAAGACTGATGACGGTTATCCGCGGCCCGCACCTCTCTGAAAAGGCGCACATTGCGGCCGAGCACAACCAGGTCGTGCTCAAGGTTCGCCCCGACGCGACCAAGAAAGAAATCAAGCAGGCCGTCGAGATGTTGTTCGAGGTCGAGGTCAACGGCGTGCGGACCGTCAACGTCAAGGGCAAGAACAAGCGCTTCCAGACGACGCGCGGCCGGCGCAACGACTGGAAGAAGGCCTACGTAACGCTGGCCGAGGGAAGTTCTCTCGAGCAGTTCTTCGGCGGCGAATAAAGGTTGAAAGAACATGTCTCTGCATAAAGGAAAACCGACATCCGCGGGACGCCGTTTCGTCGTTCAGGTCAAGACTGACGGCTTGCATAAGGGCAAGCCCTACGGCCCGCTGCTCGATAAGAAAAGCTCGAAGGGCGGCCGTAACAACAACGGTCGTATCACGATTCGTCACCAGGGCGGTGGTCACAAGCAGCGCTATCGCATCATCGACTTCAAGCGCGACAAGGACGGTGTGCCGGGCGTCGTCGAACGGCTCGAATACGACCCGAATCGCAGCGCCCACATCGCTCTGGTCAAGTACGCCGATGGCGAGCGTCGCTACATCCTCGCGCCCAAAGGGCTGCGTGCGGGATCGCCGGTCGTCAGTGGTGAGGACGCGCCAATCAAGCCAGGCAACGCCCTGCCGCTGCGCGCTATTCCGGTCGGTACGACGATTCACAACGTCGAGATGAAACCGGGCAAGGGTGGCCAGCTGGTGAGGTCAGCCGGCGCTTCGGCCCAGCTTGCCGCGCGTGAGGGGGCTTACGCGACGCTGCGGCTGCGCTCGGGTGAGGTGCGCAGGATCCATATCGACTGCCGTGCAACGATCGGCGAAGTCGGTCACGGTGAACACAACCTGCGCAAGCTTGGCAAGGCCGGCGCAAAACGCTGGCGCGGCGTGCGGCCGACCGTGCGCGGCGTCGCCATGAACCCGGTCGATCACCCGCACGGTGGTGGTGAAGGCCGTACCTCGGGTGGCCGTCATCCGGTCAGCCCGTGGGGTACGCCGACCAAGGGCGCGAAGACGCGCTCCAACAAGCGCACGGACGGCATGATCGTCCGCCGCCGCAACAAGAAGCGCTAAATCAGAGGATTTCAGGAAATGCCACGCAGTGTAAGAAAAGGCCCGTTCGTCGATGAGCATCTGGCGAGAAAGGTCGCCGTAGCAGCCAAGACCAACGATCGTCGCCCGATCAAAACCTGGTCGCGTCGCTCGATGATCCTGCCGGACATGGTCGGCCTGACGATTGCCGTGCACAACGGGCGGCAGCACGTACCGGTGCTGATTTCAGAGAACATGGTTGGTCACAAGCTCGGCGAGTTCGCCATGACCCGCACGTTCAGAGGTCACTCCGGTGACCGCAAGACGAAGTAAGGCGAGGGAGCAGTCAATGCAAGTTGCAGCAACACTCCGATACGCACGAATTTCGCCGCAGAAATGCCGGCTGGTGGCGGACTTCATCCGCGGCAAATCCGTCGACGAGGCCCTGCGTACCTTGACTTTCTCGCCGAAGAAGAGCGCGCGCATCGTCAAGAAGGTCCTCGAGTCTGCGATCGCCAATGCGGAACACAACCATGGCGCAGATATTGACGAGCTGAAGGTCTCGACCATCGAGGTCAACGAGGCACCGACGTTTCGTCGCTACCGTGCGCGAGCGAAAGGGCGCGGTGCGCGCATCATCAAGCGGAACAGCCACATTACGATCCGCGTTGGAGACGAGTAAGTAATATGGGTCAGAAAGTACATCCAACAGGTATTCGCCTCGGCATCGTCAAGGACTGGGCATCCAAGTGGTATGCCGATTCCAAGGTGTTCCCGGGCTACATCAGCGCCGATCACGACATCCGCACGTACATCAAGAAGAAGCTGAAGGACGCGTCGGTCAGCCGTATCTCGATCGAGCGTCCAGCAAACAAGGTCAACATCACGATTCACACGGCTCGTCCCGGCATCGTGATCGGCAAGAAGGGCGAGGACATCGAGAAGCTGCGCTCCGAAGTCGCCAGGATGATCGGCATGAAAATCCAGGACGTTCGCGTGAACATCAGCGAAGTTCGCAAGCCCGAACTCGACGCACAGCTCGTCGCCGAAGGTATTGCCCAGCAGCTCGAGCGTCGCGTCATGTTCCGCCGCGCCATGAAGCGTGCCGTGACCAATACGATGCGAGTCGGTGCCGAGGGCGTCAAGGTGAAAGTCGGCGGTCGCCTGAACGGTGCGGAAATTGCGCGTTCGGAGTGGTACCGCGAGGGTCGGGTACCGCTGCACACGCTGCGCGCGGATATCGACTACGGCACGGCCGAAGCACACACCACCTACGGCGTGATCGGCGTAAAGGTCTGGATCTTCAAGGGTGAGGTCTTTGACAAGCCCGAAGCCGCGCCTGCCGAAACGGCAGCGGAGGCGTAAACGATGTTACAGCCGAAGAGAACGAAATTTCGCAAGCAGATGAAAGGCCGTAACCGCGGCCTGGCGCATCGCGGCGGCACGGTGGCATTCGGCCGTTATGGCCTGAAGGCGACCGGTCGTGGCCGCATGACGGCGCGCCAGATCGAGGCGGCTCGTCGTGCTATGACGCGCCACATCAAGCGCGGCGGCAAGATCTGGATCCGGGTATTCCCCGACAAGCCGATCACGACCAAGCCTCTCGAGGTACGCCAGGGTAAGGGCAAGGGCAACGTCGATTACTGGGTCTGCCAGATCCAGCCGGGCCGCATTCTCTACGAAATGGAGGGCGTTTCCGAAGAGATCGCGCGCGAGGCATTTCGCCTGGCAGCCGCAAAGCTGCCGTTCGGCACCAAGTTCGTAGCGCGGCAGGTGATGTGATGAGCGCAGCAGACCTGAGAGCCAAATCGATCGACCAGCTCAACGAGGAACTCGTCGAGTTGCGCCGCGAGCAGTTCAACCTGCGTATGCAGAGTGCGACGGGCGAGCACACTCACAATCACGAGCACGGCCGTGTGAAAAAAGACATCGCGCGCGTCAAGACGGTTATCAACGAACTCAAGCGCGCCGCGGGTGAAGACAAATGAGTGAAGAACAGAAAGTACATCGCACGATCGTCGGCCATGTCGTGAGCGACAAGATGGACAAGACGGTCTCGGTCGCCGTCGAGCGCAAGATCAAGCACCCGGTATATGGCAAGTACATCCGCCGTACCACCAAGGTGCTGGCGCACGACGCGGCGAACGAGTGCAAGCAGGGCGATCGCGTAGCGATCTCGGAGTGCCGCCCGGTCTCCAGGAACAAGTCCTGGTCGGTCGTCAACATCATCGAGCGTGCTGCAGGCCGGTAAAACTTTTTTAGGAATTAGTCATGATTCAGATGCAGACAGTCCTGGACGCAGCCGACAACTCCGGTGCCCGCCGCGTGCAGTGCATCAAGGTTCTCGGCGGATCGAAGCGCCGCTATGCCGGCGTGGGTGACGTCATCAAGGTCAGCGTCAAGGACGCGATTCCGCGCGGTAAGGTGAAGAAGGGCGAGGTTTACAACGCCGTCGTCGTTCGTACACGCAAGGGCGTGCGCAGAAAAGACGGTTCGCTCATCCGCTTTGACGGCAACGCGGCCGTGTTGCTCAACGCGCGTCTCGAGCCGATCGGTACCCGTATTTTTGGCCCGGTGACCCGTGAGCTGCGCACGAGTCAGTTTATGAAGATCATTTCGCTGGCGCCCGAGGTTCTGTAGGAACTTCGGCTTTTTTTGGAAAGAGTAATGGCCAACAAGATCAGGAAAGGCGATGAAGTCATCGTCATAACCGGTAAGGACAAGGGACGCCGCGGGACCGTCGTGCAGGTATTGTCTGACGGCCGCGTAGAGGTAGAGGGCGTAAACCTCGCCAAGAAACACATCAAGCCGAACCCGAACATCGGCGAGCCCGGGGGTATCCGCGACAAGCGCATGCCACTGGATATCTCGAACGTCATGGTGTTCAACCCGAAGACGAAGAAGGGTGAGCGGGTCGGATTTCGCGTCGACAAGGACGGCAGCAAAGTGCGCGTCTTTGCGAGCGGCGAAAAAGTAGACATCTGAGATTAGGACATGTCGAGACTACAGGAAAAATATCAGAACGAGCTGGCAGGCGAGCTGCAGAAAAAGCTTGGCCTGCAGAACCCGATGGAGGTGCCGAAGATCACCAAGATCACGCTAAACATGGGCGTGGGTGGTGCGGTCGCCGACAAGAAGGTTATCGAGAAGGCTCGGGCAGACATGGAACGGATCGCCGGCCAGAAGCCGGTCACGACGCTGGCGCGCAAATCGGTCGCCGCGTTCAAGATCCGTGACGGGATGCCGATCGGCTGCAAGGTAACGCTGCGCCGCGAGCGTATGTACGAGTTTCTCGATCGCCTCGTCAACATTGCCATCCCGCGAATCCGTGACTTCCGTGGCCTGAACCCGAAGTCGTTCGATCGCCAGGGCAATTACAGCATGGGCGTCCAGGAACAGATCATCTTCCCGGAGATTAACTACGACGAAATTGACGCGCTGCGCGGTATGGACATTGTCATTACCACGACGGCTCGCAATGCGAAGGAAGGCAAAGCGCTTCTCGAAGCGTTCAACTTCCCCTTCAAAAAATAAGAGAACGACAGTATGGCCAAGAAATCGATGATTGCGCGTGAACTCAAGCGAGCCAAGCTCGTAGCGAGACAGGCGGAAAAGCGCAAGGCACTCAAAGCGATCATTCGCAACGTCAACAGCACGGATGAAGAACGTGCGGTGGCGCAGGCGAAGCTCAACAAGCTGCCTCGCGACGGCAGCCCTGTGCGCCTGCGCAACCGTTGCGCGGTGACGGGCCGCCCGCATGGCGTGTATCGCAAGTTCGGCCTTGGTCGAAACAAGCTGCGTGAAGCCGCCATGAAAGGCGAGATTCCCGGCCTGACGAAAGCCAGCTGGTAGGCGGAGACAGAACATGAGTATGACCGATCCGATCGCAGACATGCTGACGCGTATCCGCAATGGGCAGAAAGCGCGCAAGGTGGCGGTATCGATCCCGGCATCGAAGCAGAAGGAAGCCATCGCGAAGGTGCTGACGGACGAGGGGTACATCACCGGCTATGCCGTTGAAGGCGAGGGCGCGGAGCAAGCGCTCACGGTCGAGCTGAAGTACTTCGAAGGTGCGCCCGTCATCGAGAAGATCCAGCGCGCAAGTCGCCCCGGACTGCGCGTGTACCGCGGCAAGGAAAAGCTGCCGCGGGTGCTCGGTGGACTCGGCGTGGCCATCGTGTCGACGTCGGCCGGCGTCATGAGCGATCGCGAGGCGCGCGAGAAAGGTATTGGCGGTGAGGTTCTGTGCATCGTTTCGTGATGCGGATCCTCATCAAGAAGAGACAGGACTATGTCAAGAGTTGCTAATTCACCGGTTGAACTTCCGAAGGGCGTGGAGTTCAGGCAGGACGGCAGCGTCGTTACGCTCAAGGGCGGTAACGGTGAGCTGTCGCTCGAGCTGAACTCCGAGGTCGAACTGACGCAGGAAGAGAACTTGCTGAAGCTCAGCCCGCGCTCGGGCTCGCGTTTCTCGACGGCGATCGCCGGCACGATGCGCTCGATCCTCGCCAACATGGCGCAGGGCGTGTCGGAGGGCTTCGAGAAGAAACTCGAGCTCAAGGGCGTCGGTTACCGTGCGCAGGCGCAGGGCAAGAGCCTCAACCTGTCGCTCGGTTTCTCGCACCCGGTCGTGTACGAGGCACCCGAGGGCGTCAGCATCGAAACGCCGAGCCAGACGGAGATCATCGTCAAGGGCGCGGATAAACAAAAGGTCGGTCAAGCCGCGGCGGAGATTCGAGGTTTCCGTCCGCCCGAGCCCTACAAGGGCAAGGGCGTTCGCTACTCCGATGAGCGCGTACAGCTCAAGGAAGCGAAGAAGAAATAAGCAGGTAAAGCACCTATGAAACTGGACAAAAAACAAAGTCGTTTGCGCCGCGCCCGTCGCGGTCGCGCGAAGATACGTGAACTCGAGGTTAACCGCCTGACCATTCACCGCACGCCGCAGCACATCTATGCGCAGGTGATCGGTCCGGAAGGCGGGCGGGTACTGGCGGCCGCGTCGACGCTCGAAGCCGAGGTTCGCAAGGGCGTGAAGCACGGTGGCAATGTCGAAGCCGCTGCGATCGTCGGTGCACGTATCGCCGAGAAGGCGAAGGCGGCCGGTATCGATACCGTGGCTTTCGATCGTTCCGGTTTCCGTTACCACGGTCGTGTAAAGGCACTGGCCGACGCTGCCCGCGAAGCGGGACTTAAGTTCTGACAAGAGACGAGAGATGGCAAGAAAAGAACAGAATCAAGCCGGCGATGACCTGATTGAAAAACTGGTCACCGTCAACCGCGTCGCCAAGGTCGTCAAGGGCGGCCGCCAGTTCGGTTTCACGGCGCTGACCGTGGTCGGTGACGGCCAGGGCCAGGTCGGTTTCGGCTATGGCAAGGCGCGTGAAGTGCCGATCGCGATCCAGAAGGCGATGCAGGCCGCACGCCGCGACATGATCACGGTCAATCTGAATAACGACACGCTGCAGTACGCCAAGAAGGGCCGCCATGGGGCGACGATGGTGTACATGCAGCCGGCGTCCGAAGGTACCGGCGTCATCGCAGGCGGCGCGATGCGTGCGGTCTTCGAGGCGGCGGGCGTGCGCAACGTACTTGCCAAGAGTTACGGGTCGCGCAACCCGATCAACGTCGTGCGGGCGACGATCAAGGCACTGAGCGACATCCACTCGCCGCAGGCGATCGCAGCCAAGCGCGGCAAGAAGGTCAAGGAGATCCTGGCGTAAAGCCGGATAGAGAACGGAACCATGGCGAAGCCAAAAGAACTGAAGGTCACGCTGGTCAAGAGCAAGCACGGGCGGCTGAAGAGGCACAAGGCCTGTGTCGCCGGGCTGGGCCTGCGCAGAATGCACCAGACCGTTACGGTCCAGGACACGCCGGAGAACCGCGGCATGATCAACCGTGTTTCGTACCTGTTGTCGGTAGAGGAAGCCTGACATGCGTCTTAACGAACTGTCGCCCGGCAAGGGCGCGAAAAAAGCGGGCAAGCGCCTCGGTCGCGGTCACG
Organism: Woeseiaceae bacterium; assembly: GCA_013042375.1. Taxonomy (GTDB): domain Bacteria; phylum Pseudomonadota; class Gammaproteobacteria; order Steroidobacterales; family Woeseiaceae; genus UBA1847. The sequence goes on along the minus strand of JABDQH010000037.1, from coordinate 15,652 downwards.
CCGCGGGCCAGGGCAAGACGAGTGGACGCGGCCAGAAGGGCCAGCACTCGCGCTCGGGCGGCTACCACAAGGTCGGCTTCGAAGGCGGCCAGATGCCGCTGCAGCGACGCCTGCCAAAGGTAGGGTTCCGCTCGCGCATGGCCAAGTACACGGCGGAGCTGCGGCTGCACGAACTCGAGCTGCCGGCTGCCGACGTGATCGATATTGATGTTCTCAAGAAGGAGAACCTCGTGCCGGCGTTCGTGACCAAGGTCAAGGTCATCAAGTCGGGCGAATTGAACAAGGCCGTGAAGCTCAAGGGCATCGCCGTCACCAAGGGTGCGCGCGAAGCAATCGAAAAGGCTGGCGGCAGCATCGAGGATTAATCGACCGTAATGGCGAAGCCCCAACAAAATCCGGCAGATCTGGCAAAGCAAGCGAGCAAGCTGGGCGAACTCAAGATTCGCTTCCTGTTCCTGATCGGCGCCCTGATCGTATATCGCGTCGGCACCTACATCCCGGTGCCTGGCGTCGACCCGGCTGCGCTCGCGGAATTCTTCGAGCAGCAGTCGGGCACCTTGCTCGACACGTTCAACCTGTTCTCGGGAGGCGCGCTGTCGCGTTTCGGCATCTTTGCGCTCGGCATCGTCCCGTACATCTCGTCATCGATCATCATGCAGATGGCGAGCCACATCGTGCCGCAGCTGCAGCAGCTGCGTAAGGAAGGCGAGCAGGGCCGCCGCCAGATCGTCAAGTACACGCGCTACGGTACGGTCATCCTGTCGAGCTTCCAGTCGATCGCCGCGGCCAGCTGGCTGCAAAACCAGGTCGGCATCGTCGTCAACCCGGGCCCCGCGTTCCTGATCACGGCGTGCATCACGCTCGTGACGGGTACGGTGTTCCTGATGTGGCTCGGCGAGCAGATCACCGAACGCGGCATCGGCAACGGTATTTCGATGATCATCCTCGCCGGTATCGTCGCCGGCATGCCGGCCGCCATCGGCAGCACGGCGCGCCTGGTCAGCACTGGTGAGATGAGCCCGATTACGGCCATCCTGATGCTGGTCGGCGGAATAGCGGCCATCATCTTCGTGGTTTACATGGAGCGCGCCCAGCGCCGTATCGCGGTCAACTATGCGCGGCGGCAACAGGGCCGCAAGATGTTCCAGGCGCAGAGCACGCACCTGCCGTTCAAGATCAACATGTCGGGCGTTATCCCGCCGATCTTCGCCTCGAGCATCCTTATGTTCCCCGCGACGATCGCGCAGTTCTTCGGACAGGCAGCCGAGCCTAATGCCGCGCAGCGTGCGCTGCAGACGATCGGCGCGAACCTCGGGCCGGGACAGCCCGTTTACGTGCTGCTCTACGCCGGCATGATCATCTTCTTCTGCTTCTTCTACACGGCGCTGATGTACAACTCCAAGGACACAGCGGACAACCTGAAGAAAGCAGGCGCGTTCCTGCCGGGCATCCGGCCGGGCGCGCGCACGGCAGAGTACATCGACCGGGTTTTGACCCGCCTGACGTTCTGGGGTGCGACCTACATTGCGGGCGTTTGCCTGCTGCCCGAACTCGTTCGCATGTTCTACCCGAGCATGCCGTTCAGCTTCGGCGGTACGTCGCTTCTGATCCTTGTCGTCGTCACGATGGACTTCATGTCACAGATGCAGGCACATGCCATGAGTCACCAGTACGAAGGCATGATGCAGAAAGCCAACCTGCGCAACTATGGCCGGGGAGGCAGTTTGAGGTAGCAGGAAGCCGGCGGCGAGGGCCGTCCCTGCGAACCATTGAATTGGAGAGAGCTCATGAAAGTCAGAGCATCAGTCAAGAAGATCTGCAGAAACTGCAAAATCATTCGCCGCAACGGTGTGGTGCGGGTGATCTGCAAAGACGCACGGCACAAGCAGCGCCAGGGTTAAGGCCCGGGCAATACAGAGGATTCGTTAAGTGGCACGTATAGCAGGCATAAACATCCCGTTGAACAAGCACGTCGTGATTGCACTGACGTCGATCTTCGGTATTGGCAACACGCGCGCGCAGCAGATTTGCGAAGCGGCGGGCGTGGCGTCAGACACGAAGGTCAAGGACCTGGCCGAACCCGAGGTCGAGAAGCTGCGTAAGGCCGTGGCGACCTTCACGGTTGAAGGCGACCTGCGTCGCGAGACGTCGATGAACATCAAGCGTCTGATGGATCTTGGTTCCTACCGCGGCATCCGCCACCGGCGCGGCTTGCCTTTGCGTGGCCAGCGCACCCGTACGAATGCCCGGACCCGCAAGGGACCGAAGCGTCCCATTAAGAGGTAAGCCCTGAATGGCAGAAACAAAGAAAAAGAAGGTCAAAAAGCATGTCGTCGATGCGATAGCGCATATCCATGCTTCCTTCAACAACACGATAATCACGATCACCGATCGCCAGGGTAACGCCCTGTCGTGGGCGACGGCCGGCGGGTGCGGTTTCCGTGGTTCTCGCAAGTCGACCCCGTTCGCGGCCCAGGTCGCGTCGGACAAGGCGGGCAAGGTCGCTCTCGAGTTCGGCGTGAAGAACCTCGACGTGCGCGTTCGTGGGCCAGGCCCGGGGCGCGAGTCGGCGGTTCGCGCCCTGAACGCCCTGGGGTTTAGCATCCAGAACATCGAGGACGTGACGCCGATTCCGCACAACGGATGTCGTCCGCCCAAGAAACGCCGGGTATAGAGGCTGAATAATGGCAAGATATTTAGGACCAAAGTGCAAACTGTCCCGCCGCGAAGGCACGGATCTGTTTCTCAAGAGCGGCGTACGCCCGCTCGAGTCGAAGTGCAAGCTCGAGGTTCCGCCGGGCGGCCCGACGCAGCGCCGTCCGCGTGTGTCGGACTATGGCCTGCAGCTGCGCGAGAAGCAGAAGCTGCGCCGCATGTACGGCGTGCTCGAGCGTCAGTTCCGCAACTATTACAAGCGCGCAGCCCAGCTCAAGGGTTCGACCGGTGAAAACCTGCTGCGCCTTTTGGAAGGCCGTCTCGACAATACCGTGTATCGCATGGGCTTTGCGTCGACGCGTGCCGAAGCGCGCCAGCTCGTCAGCCACAAGAGCATCGAGGTGAACGGCAGGGTGGTCAACATTCCGTCGGCGCAGCTGAAAGCGGGCGACTCGATTGCGATTCGGGAGAAAGCCCGGAAGCAATTGCGCATCCAGAGCGCCATGGAAATTGCGAGCCAGGTCGGCCTGCCCGAGTGGGTAGATGTCGACGCCAAGAAGATGACGGGTGTCCTGAAGTCGTTGCCCGACCGCCAGGACATTCTCCCGGACATCAACGAAAACCTCGTTGTCGAGCTGTACTCGAAGTAATCGGAGGGTTTTAACCCATGCAGGAATCAGTACACGAATTTCTGAAGCCGCGCGTCGTCAAGGTGACGCCGGTAAACGATCTGCAGGCCAAAGTCGTTATCGAGCCGTTCGAACGCGGCTTCGGACACACGCTCGGCAACGCGCTGCGTCGTATCTTGTTGTCGTCCATGCCCGGCGCCGCGATCACGGAAGCCGAGATCGACGGTGTCCTTCATGAGTACACGAGCATCGAGGGCGTCCAGGAAGATGTCGTCGACATCCTGCTGAACCTGAAGCAGGTTGCCGTGACGATGTCGGCGCGTGACATGGCCGAGCTGCGGGTGTCCAAGAAGGGCCCGGGCACGGTAACGGCCGGGGACATCCAGCTCGACCACGACGTCGAGATCATGAACCCCGACCTCGTCATCGCCAACCTGACGAAGGAAGGCGAGCTGAATATGATACTCAAGGTCGAGCGTGGCCGCGGTTATCGTCCGGCGACACAGCGCCCGGCATTCGAGGAACAGGCAGGACCGATCGGTCGCCTGCAGCTCGATGCCTCGTTCAGCCCGATCGTGCGCGTTACGTACACGGTTGAGGCAGCGCGCGTCGAGCAACGCACGGACCTCGACAAGCTGCTTATCGACATCGAGACCAACGGCACGATCGATCCTGAGGAAGCAATACGCCGCGCCGGCAGCATCCTCAAGGATCAGCTGTCGGTCTTTGTCGACCTGCAGGGCCAGGAAGAAGGCGTCGGCGCACAGGCCGAAAACCAGGTGGATCCGATCCTGCTGCGGCCGGTCGACGAACTCGAACTCACGGTTCGGTCGGCCAATTGCCTCAAGGCCGAGAACATCATGTATATCGGCGACCTCGTGCAGCGCACCGAAGTCGAGCTCCTGCGGACGCCTAACCTCGGCAAGAAGTCGCTGACTGAGATCAAGGAAGTCCTGGAAGGCCACGGCCTCGGTCTCGGCATGCATCTCGACAACTGGCCGCCGGCAAGCCTGCGTCCCGATCATGAGCTCATGATGTAAGCGAAGGAATAGAACAATGCGCCATAGAAAATCCGGTCGTCGACTGGGCCGTAACAGCTCGCATCGCAAGGCCATGTTCCGCAACATGGCAGCGTCGATGCTGAAGCACGAGACGATCCGTACGACCCTGCCCAAAGCCAAGGAGCTACGCCGCGTCGTCGAGCCCCTGATAACGCTGGCGAAGGAAGACAGCGTGGCAAACCGCCGCCTTGCTTTCGATCGCCTGCGTGACAAGGAGGCCGTCGGCAAGCTGTTCTCCGACATCGGTCCGCGTTTCAAGGAGCGGCCGGGTGGCTACCTGCGTATCCTGAAGACGGGTCCGCGCCCGGGCGATGCGGCGCCGATGGCCATCATCATGCTCACGGAGCAGGCCGTGGAAGAGGTCGCCGTCGAGGAGTAGTCTGCGAGACGCATGCAGCAGTACGTAAAAGCCGGGCTTCGCCCGGCTTTTTTGTTGCGTAACATGGCCGTATGGCAGAGAAAAACGGCAAGACCGTCTCGCTCGTGCTCGGCAGCGGCGGGGCACGCGGACTGGCACATATCGGCGTCATCCATGTGCTCGAGGAGCGCGGTTACGAAATCACATCGATCGCCGGGTGCTCGGTCGGGGCCCTGGTTGGCGGCATCTATGCCGCGGGCAAGTTGCGCGAGTACGAGGACTGGGTGCTCAACATATCGCGCTTCGATATGGTCAACATGATGGACATCGCCTGGGTCGGCGGCGGCCTCGTCAAGGGAGACAGGATCATCAACAAGATGATCAAGCTCGTCGGCAACCGGCTCATCGAGGAACTGTCGATCCGCTTCACGGCCGTCGCGACCGAACTCGAGAGCGGTCGTGAAGTCTGGTTGAGCGAAGGCCCGTTGTTCGACGCGATTCGTTCGTCATGCTCGCTGCCGTTGTTCTTCACTCCCGCACGTTACAGGGAGAAGATGCTCGTGGACGGCGGCGTCGTGAATCCCGTTCCCATCGCGCCTGTCTTCGACGACCACACTGACCTGACGATCGCCGTCAACCTGGGCGGTAAGCCGCGAAAGGACCCCGACACGGAAGCCCGCAAGGACATCGGCGCCTACGAGGTGGCTTATCTCGTGTTCGACGCGATGCAAAGTACCATTGCAAGACAGAAACTCGCGGCGTACCCACCCGATCTCGCCATCGAGATTCCGCGTGACGCGGCGCGCACGTTCGACATCGATCGTGCGGCCGAACTGATCGAGTTGGGGCGCGAGTCCGCGGAAGCCGAGCTGCCCTGAAACGCTTTATGTAAAGAGCGATGACGCGTGTCTCGGTGGCGTATGTGAGTCCTCTCACAGCGAATACGGTTCGAGAAGCATAGAGTAGGCCTTCGCGGCACGATGGATTGTTGCCGAAAGGAAACTGTCATTAACAAAGATAAACAGACATTTGACGAACGCGGCATCTTGTCCAGAGACGGCTTCGATGCCGACGCCATGGTTCGCGACGACGGCGACAACGGCGACCTGCCCTACCTGACTCTCGAGGTCGACAGACTGACCGCCGGAAAGAATGGGCATGAGGGGCCGATTGAATCGCCTCCGGCCGACGCCGAGCCCGCGCCCGACACCCCGATACCAACGATGTCGCCAGGTGTGGACGGACTCGAGGTTTACGGCTGGGAATCGTCGCTGTGGCGCAAGATCCGCGGATACCTCGGCCTCTGAAACAGGAAAATAGGGTGCCAGTCACCCTATTTTTGCGCGAACCCGGCTGACTGCCATGGCTTTCCCCGGAAAACAGGGTGACTGGCACCTGATTTCTGGCGGTACAATCGGCGCATGATTCTCCGAGACAAGACCGTGATCGTCACGGGCGGCTCCCAGGGCGTTGGGGCTGCGACTGCGCGGCTGTTCGCCGAGGCGGGTGCCAACCTGATGCTCGTCGCGCGCGGCAAGAAAGACCTCGAGGCGGTCGCCGCGGAACTGCGCGACAAGACGCGCGTCGAGATATTCCCGATGGACGTGACGGACCCCGAGGCCTGCGTCGACGTCTTCAAGAAGGCCGTGTTCGAATTCGGCCGCGTGGATATCCTCGTGAACAACGCGGGCTACCACGCGCGCGGTGACGTCGTCGACGTCGAGACGACGGATCTCGCGAGGATCGTCGACGTGAACCTGCGGGCGCCGATCATGCTGAGCCGCCTTGCACTGCCTTACCTCAGGGAGCAGGAAGAGGCCGCCATCGTCAACGTCGGATCGCTCAAGGGCTTTGCCCCGATTCCCGGATCGGCAACCTATGCGGCGACCAAGGCCGGCCTGCGTTCCTTTACTCTGGCGCTCGCCGAAGAGCTGCGCAGCAGCGGCGTCAAGATCGCCATCGTTTCGCCCGGCCCGGTCGATACCGGGTTCATCATGGACGATATCGAGCAGACCGATGAAATCACGCTGTCGCAGCCGATGAGCACGGCGGACGAGGTCGCGCAGACGATTCTCGATTTGTGCGGCAACCGCCAGGAGGATGTCGCGATGCCCTGGGTCACCGGCGTACTCGCAACCGTGAGTTACCTGTCGCCGTGGTTTTCGCGCAAGATCCGGCCCGTGCTGCAGAGAAAGGGCGCCAGGGTCAAGGCCGAAATCAAGGCGCGCAACAAGGCGGGCTAGAAAGAGCGGTCCGCCCAGGGGGGTGCACCACTATGAGGCTGCCGCGAACGCGTCGCGCGTGAGATTTTCGCGCGTGCCGCTCATGACCCGCACGTCGTCTTCGATGCGAATACCGCCGAAGGGCCGCAACCAGTCGACGGTGCTCCAGTTCACGTGATCTTCGGCCTGCGATCCGCGCAGCCTGTCGAGCAACATGTCGATGACGTACAGCCCGGGCTCGATGGTCAGCACCATGTCTTCCTCGAGCACGCGCGTCAGTCGCAGGAACGGGTGTCCGCTCGGGGGATCGATGACGGTGCCGGACTCGTTCGCCTGGTGACCACCGACGTCATGGACCTGGATGCCGAGCAAGTGTCCGAGGCCGTGCGGGAAGAACGCCGACGTCACGCCTGTCTCGAGCAGGCTGTCGGGGTCGCCGCTGGCGAGCTCGGCCTCGACGAGCACGGCCGCCAGCATGCGATGCGTCGCGATGTGCAGGTCGCGGTAGTCGACCCCTGCCTCGACCAGGCCCACGATCTCGAGCTGCATCGAATGCATGCGATCGATCAGCGCCTGGAAGCGTTCGTCGCCGGCCGCGTAGGTGCGCGTGATGTCCGATGCATAGCCGTGCACCTGCGCGCCCGCATCGATCAGGAACGAGCGCTGCTCAGCGGGTCGATCGCGGTCGAGGTTGGTGTAATGCAGTACGGCGCCGTGCTCGTTGAGTGCGATGATGTTGCCATAGGGGAGTTCGGCATCGATATGACTTACGGCCTCGCAATAGGCGCGGTGAATATCGAATTCCGACTTGCCTTCGCGAAACGCTTTCTCGGCAGCCAGGTGACCGGCGACGCCGCGTCGTGAGGCCAGGCGCATGACGGCGAGTTCATAGTCCGTCTTGGCGCCGCGGGCAAAATGCAGGATGTTCACGGCCGTCGCCGGATTGACGCGTTCGATGCCGAGATCGAGCGCTTCGTCGTCGAATTCGCCGATCGCGATGCACTTGGCGCGATCGGCCGGCAGGTGCGCAATGACGTCGTCAGGTGTGCGCGCAATGCGCACGTCAAAATGGCGCGTCCAGTAGCCATCGGGCGTACCGGGAGCTACGTGCCAGTAGTCGTGCGGCTGGTAGTACACGAGGACCGGCGTATTGCCGGGCGTATAGACGATGCACGAGTACGGCAGGTCCGTCAGCGGTGCCCAGCCGAGAAAGTGCGGGTTGGCCTTGAAAGGCAGGTAATAGTCGTCGAGAAAAGCCCGTTTCGGATTGCCCGAGTAGATGACCGCATGGGCGGCGCCCGCGCGCTCGAGGGCGTGATCGTGACGGGACCGGACGACGTCGATGTGTTCGCCATACAGCGCACCGAGCGCTGCGTTGCGTTCCGAATAGTCCGCGTTCATGCGGCGATCATACCTTGTTGCCGAGCATGACCGCGAGTGCCATTATGGACTGCCGCGTTGGGGCGGAGTTCTGGATGAAACGAATTACATGCTTGATTTTTGGCGCTTTTCTACTGGCAGGCTCGATGTCGGCGGTGGCTGAACCGGGCTACGACCGCGTCGCGGGCCGCGCGCACGCCTCGCGCTCCGAGGTCATCGCGTCACACGGCATGGTCGCGACGAGCCAACCGCTCGCCACGCAGGTCGGTCTCGACATTCTCAAGGCCGGCGGCAGCGCCGTGGACGCGGCCATCGCCGCCAACGCCGCGCTCGGGCTCATGGAGCCGACAGGCTCGGGCATCGGCGGCGACCTGTTCGCCATTGTCTGGGATGCAGAGAAAGAGGCGCTGGCCGGGCTCAACGCGTCAGGTCGTGCGCCGCGGGCGATGACGCTCGACTACTTCCGCGAGCGGGGAATCGACGCGATCCCCAAGTTCGGACCGCTGCCGGTCAGCGTCCCGGGCGCGGTCGACGGCTGGTTCGAGCTGCACGACCGTTACGGCCGGTTGCCGATGACCGATGTACTGGCACCCGCCATTCGCTATGCCCGCGAGGGATTCCCGGTCTCCGAGGTCATCGCGCGCTACTTCCGCAGCAACCGCGACCGCATCGGTCACTATCCCGGGTTTGCGGACGTTTACATGCAGGGCGGGGACGTGCCCCGCAAGGGCGACGTCTTCCGCAACCCGCGTCTCGCCGATACGTATGAAGCGATCGCGAACAAGGGCCGCGACGAGTTCTACAAGGGCGACATTGCGCGGGCCATCGATACCTATATGGCCGAGCAGGGTGGTCTGCTGCGCTACGAAGATCTCGCCGCGCACACGTCCGAGTGGGTGACACCGGTGTCGACCAACTACCGCGGCTGGGAGGTCTATGAACTACCGCCCAATGGGCAGGGTATTGCGGCGCTGCAAATCCTCAACATCCTCGAGGGTTACGATATCGCCGCGATGGGATTCGGCAGCGCCGACTACGTGCACTTGCTGGTCGAAGCCAAGAAGCTCGCGTTCGCGGATCGTGCCCGCTACTACGCGGACCCCGATTTCGCCGACGTGCCGGTCGACTGGCTTGTCTCCAAGGAGTATGCGGCCGAGCGGCGCAAGCTGATCTCGCCGGAGCGCGCAGCGCAGACGGTGCCGGCCGGCGAACGCAAGCTCGAGGAGGGTGACACGATCTACCTGACGGTCGCGGACGCGGCCGGCAACATGGTCTCGCTGATCCAGAGCAACTATCGCGGCATGGGGTCTGGTATGACGCCGCCCGAGCTGGGTTTCGTCCTGCAAAATCGTGCCGAGCTGTTCGCGCTCGATGAAGGCCATGCCAACGTTGTCGCGGGGGGCAAGCGTCCGTTCCATACGATCATCCCGGCCTTCGTCATGAAGGACGGCCAGCCACTGATGAGTTTCGGCGTCATGGGCGGCGCGATGCAGCCCCAGGGGCACGCGCAGATCATCGTCAACATGCTCGACTTCGGCATGAACCTGCAGGAGGCTGGCGACGCGGCGAGAATCAACCACAAGGGCTCATCGCAGCCGACCGGAACAACCATGACCGATGGCGGCGTCGTGCATCTGGAGCGCGGCTTCGAAGACGCCCTGCGCGAGGAACTGCAGCGCCGCGGGCACCGGCTTGGACCGTCCGACGGCGGCTTCGGCGGCTACCAGGCGATCATGTTCGAGGCCGGGCAGGGCGTGTATTATGGCGCGTCCGAACCGAGAAAAGACGGCCAGGCCGCCGGCTACTGAGCGGGGCGCGGCGGGTTGATAAGCAGGCTGGAATGACGCAAGACGTTTACCTGACCGGAATAACGACGACGGGAACGCCGCACATCGGCAACTATGTGGGCGCGATTCGGCCCGGCATCGAGGCGAGCAGGGATCTCTCGACACAGCACTTCTATTTCCTGGCCGACTACCATTCGCTGGCGAAGAACGAGGACCCCGACAAGATCGTGCAGTCGACCCTGGAGATCGCCGCGTCCTGGATGGCCCTGGGTCTCGACACCGAACACGCCTATTTCTATCGCCAGTCCGATATTCCCGAGATCCCTGAGCTGACGTGGATCCTGCACGGCATGACGGCCAAGGGCCTGATGAATCGTGCGCATTCCTACAAGGCATCGGTGCAGTCCAATGTCGAGGGCGGCAACAAGGACCCCGACAAGGGCATCACGATGGCGCTGTACAGCTATCCGATCCTCATGGCCGCCGATATCCTGATGTTTCGGTCGAGCAAGGTGCCGGTCGGCCAGGACCAGAGACAGCACGTCGAGATGGCGCGCGACATCGCGCAGCGCTTCAATCACCACTATGGCGAGACCTTCGTATTGCCCGAAGCCGTGATCGGGGAGAATACGGCCGTGCTGAAAGGGCTCGACGGCCGCAAGATGTCGAAGAGCTACAACAACACGATCCCGTTGTTCGCAGCCGAGAAGCGGCTGCGCAAGCTGATCATGAAGATCAAGACCAACAGCCTCGAGCCGGGCGAGCCCAAGGATCCCTCGGACAGCACGCTGTTCGACATTTACAAGGCCTTCGCGGCGCCCGCGGAAACGGCCGAGGTCGAACAGGCCTATGCGGACGGCATCGCCTGGGGCGAGATGAAGCAGCGCCTGTTCGAGTACGTCAATGACCACATCAAGCCCGCGCGCGACACATACGAACGGCTGATCGCCGACCCGGCGACCGTCGAAGCCGAGTTGCAGAAGGGTGCCGAGCGCGCGCGGGAACTGTCGGCGCCGTTCCTCGATCGAGTCAGGAATGCCATCGGCATTCGCAGCCTGGGGTAGGTGCTATGAGTAAGGAACGTATCAGGGAGCTCCTCGGCCAGCTAAAGGAAGAGATTCGCCGCACTGATGTCGACGATGAGCTGCAGGCCATGATGGGCGAACTCGACGCCGATATTCATGGCGTCATCGAGAATGAGGAGGATGTCTCCGCCGTCGTCGATCGCGCCAAGGAGCTCGAGGCCGACTTCGCGACGCGGCATCCGGCCGCGGCAGGGTTCTTCCGCGAGGTCATCGACCTGCTCGTGCGCATGGGTATCTGAGGAGACCGGGGGCGGTATGCGCTTTGCCTCGAAAGTCGACGGTTGGCTCGTGCCCGTCATGCTACTTGCGTTCGCGGGGATGGTTGCGGCCCTGATCGGTGTCCTGGTCGAGCCGACGCCGTGGCCGGTCCGCATCTTCACGGCCGTCACCGTCGTACTCGTGACGGCGCTACTGTTCTCGGTGTTTCGCAATACGTGGTACGAGGTCGGGGAAACTGAATTGCGTATCGTGAGCGGTCCGTTCAGATGGAAGATTCCGCTCGAGGACATCGTTGAGATCAAGCCCACGCGCAACCCCCTGTCGGCGCCGGCATTGTCGATGGACCGGCTGAAAATAACCTACGGCAGGCGGAAGTTCATGCTGGTGTCGCCGGCGAACAAGGAAGGATTCATTGCGGCCCTGGAACAGGCGCGGCATGGTTGAGCCTGAAGACACGGCGGCAGGGTGGCGGCTGGATACCGGCCGCCTTGTCCTGCGTCGTGTGACAGCCGATGACGCGGACCTGATGCTTGCCGTGTGGAACGACCCGGCGTTCGTGCGCAACGTCGGCGACCGGGGTATTCGTACCATCGACGATGCACGGGAAGCCGTGCGTGCTGGCCCCCTGAAACTGTACCGGGACTACGGCTTCGGCCCCTACGCAATGGTGCTCAAGGCCAGTAACGCGAGGATCGGCATTTGCGGCCTGTTCCGACGCGAGAACCTGGACCGGCCGGATATCGGCTTTGCCGTTCTGCCCGATTATTGCGGCCGGGGCTACGCGCGTGAAGCCGCACGGGCCGTACTCGCGCATGCCCGCGACGATCTCGCGCTGCGCCGCATCAGCGCGATCGTAGCGCCCGGCAATGCGCCGTCGATCGGGCTGCTCGAGAGTATCGGGCTCGAATACGAGGGAATGATTACAATGCCCGGCGAGGAAGAAGCAATCTGCCTCTACGGTATGAGGCTCGATCGGGAATGATATGGATCTGTTGAAAAGCGACGGCGCACGCACGGGCCTGTTCTTCGGCGCGACGTCCGGCGTCATTACGACGATCGGCCTGATTGTAGGCCTGAATTCCGGCACCAGTTCGGTAACGGCCGTGATCGGCGGAATCATGGTCATCGCGGTCGCGGATTCGATGTCCGATGCACTCGGTATTCACCTGGCCGAGGAGGCTGATCCCGATACCGACCACGCCCACGTGTGGTCGGCGACGATCACGACCTTCCTGGCGAAATTCCTGTTCGCAATCAGCTTCGTGATCCCGCTGTTGCTGCTGCCGCTCGGTCAGGCAGTCATCGCGTCGGTGCTGTGGGGGATGCTGGTCATCGTCGTGCTCAGCTATTTCCTGGCCAGGTCGCAGGACGAAGCACCGTTCTCGATCATCGCCGAGCATGTCGGCATCGCCATTGTCGTGCTGGTCTTATCGCATTTCATTGGCGTGTGGGTGGCGAGAACGTTCGGCCAGGGGTAAACCCTATGAATTCGTTGGGAAAATCGGTCACGCTGCGTCCATGGACGTGCTCGTTGTCAGCGACGGACGTTACGAATTGAGCGGCGAATTTGCTACCGTGTCCGTTGACGCCGAGCGGCCGACACTAAAACCAAGAGCGCACTAATCCGGGAGGCGCACATGAAAGCCGAGAATTGTATCGACTACGTCGAGATACCCGTCGCCGACCTGCCCAGGGCGCGCGCATTCTTCGAGGCCATGTTCGGCTGGGAATTCCAGGAATGGGGGGACGAGTACATCAGCTTCAACGACGGTCGTCTCCACGGCGGCATGCGCACGGCGGACGCTGCGGCGGCGACGACGGGCGTGCTACTGGTATTCTATAGCGAGGACCTCGAACGTGACGTGGCCCGCGTGCAGGAACTCGGCGGTACGATCAGCCAGGAGATCTTTTCTTTTCCCGGCGGGAGGCGATTTCATTTTCTCGACCCGGCGGGTACCGAGTTCGCCATCTGGTCGGAAGTCGCGGAGTAGGGGAGACACCGCATGGCAAGACTGATCGAACATCCCTGCGTGCAGCACAAGCTCGCGATCGTCCGCAACGCGGAGACGGGTCACAAGCGCTTCCGGGAGCTCTCACGGGAGATAACGCAATTTATTTGCTATGAAGCGCTGCAGAACATCAGGACCAAAGAAGTGATGGTCGAAACGCCGGTTGGCCCGGCCACATGTCGCATGATCGACACCGACCTTGTCGTGATCCCGATCCTGCGGGCGGGTGTCGGTATGCTGGACGGCATACTCGAACTGGTGCCAACCGCACGTGTCGGTTTTGTCGGCTTGTACCGCGACGAGGATACGAAGCAACCCGTGACCTACTACGAGCGTCTCCCGCCACAGATCGAGGGCGGTACGTGCATCGTCATCGACCCGATGATCGCGACGGGCGGATCGACGGTCGCGGCGCTCGACCTGCTCAAGGAGCATGGCGCGCGCAACGTCGTCGTCATCTGCATAGTGACCTGTCCCGAGGGCATAGAGGCGGTCGAGGCGGTCCACCCGGACGTCAGGATTTACGCCGCGGCGATCGACGAAAAACTCAACGACAAGAAATACATCGTGCCGGGTCTCGGTGATGCCGGCGATCGCCTGTTCGGGACCTCGCACGTTTAGGAGCGCCAGGTGGCGGAGAACAAGACCCAACCGACCAAGGCAGGCGTTACGGCGTTTCTCAATGCTGTCGAGGACAGGCAGAAGCGCGCCGATTGCCGCAAGGTTGCCGCAATGATGCGCCGGGCCACGGGCAAGCGCGCGAAAATGTGGGGTCCGAGTATCGTCGGTTTCGGGACGTATCACTACAAGTACGACAGCGGACGCGAAGGCGACTTCATGCTGACCGGGTTCTCGCCTCGCAAGCAGGCGCTGACCGTGTATGTTATGGCCGGGTTCTCCAGGTACGACGCGCTGATGAAGAAACTCGGCAAGCACAAGACGGGCAAATCCTGCCTGTACTTCAAGCGCCTTGCCGACGTCGACGAGCGCGTGCTGGAACAGCTTATCAGCGAGTCCGTGGGTTACATGCGCAGCAAGTACGAGACCTGGTGAGGGCGATATGAACGACAAGATCCTGAGTTCGCGCCTCGCCGGGACGACCCTCATCATCGAAACGAGCGATGGCGAGAAAGTCTACGACTCGAAGTTTCTCGTCGCGGCGCTGCTTGTCTTCGTCGCGCGCGGCAGCGGCCGGATCGAGCCCGAGGAATCCGCGCAGATGATCGAGCTGATCGAGGGTTACTTTCACATGCACGGCGCCGAGTCGCTCGAGCTGATCACGTATGCGATGTCCGAACTGGCCGAGCACCCGTCCCTCGAGACCCTGCTCGGGGATCTCGGCAAGACGCTCTCCGACGGTGACAAGGAGGACATCGCGCTCATGGGTATCAAGGTCGTGGCTGCAACCGAACACAAGAACTTCGCCGAGATGGAACAGTTCAAGCGGGCGATGGACCGTATCGGTATCGCGCCGGAGATCGTGCACCGCGCCTTCGACCGTTACTTCGCGGAGACCATGCCCGGGGAGTAACAACGAGTAGAGGGGGGCGTATGGAGGTCCTTGGAATCCGTTTCTGTGCCGTTGCCGAAGAGGCGCGGGAAATGGCCGAGTTTTTCACCGTGGGTCTGGGCCTGCCGGAGCAGGATCTTGGCGGCGGCGATGGTTTTCACGGCGCCGTGATTCCTGCAGGCACGAGCTGGATCGAGATCTGGCAGAAGGCGGCCGATATGCCGGTTGGCCTCATGCTGCAAATCGTGGTTGACGATGCCGACGCCGTCGCCGCAACGGCAAAGCGCAACGGTATCGACGTACAGGGACCCATGGAGGCGCACGGAGAGAAGATCTACTTCGCGGTCGCGCCCGGTGGCCTGAGCGTCAGTTTCCAGCAGGTGCTCGACGCGCCGACGGGCGGCGCCTGAGCGTGGTGTCCCCGAGCGTCGGGGGGTGGGTGCTGGCGCCTGCCGGTGACGCCGAAGTCGACGAGATCATGGCCTGGTTCCCCGACAGTCCTGCCGTGGATATCTGGAGCGGTCCCGGATTTCGCTATCCGTTTACGCGCGAGTCATTCATCGAAGACCTGCGTTTTGGCACGGTGGACTCGTATGCCCTGCGCAATGCCGACAATACCCTGGCTGCATTCGGCCAGAGCTACGAGCGCTACGAGCGCGGTCACCTGGCGCGACTCGTCACCAACCCGGCACTGCGGCGACAGGGCGCGGGCAGGCAGCTGATCGAGATGATCATCG
>JABDQH010000031.1 GCA_013042375.1 Woeseiaceae bacterium | reverse complement strand
CCGCCAGCCGTTGTCGTCGACGGCGGTCGCCTGCAGCAGATCGTGACCAACCTGCTCAGCAACGCGGTCAAGTACAGTGACGGTGGTGCAATTACCGTCGGGCTCAAGGTGCACGCGACGCTCGACGACAGCGTGCCCGCCATTCTGCGCGACGAGTATCCCGCGGCGAGCGGACACTGGCAGCAGCTGGAGATCAGCGTCGCCGACCAGGGCCGCGGCATCGCACCCGAGCATATCGACGACCTGTTCGAGCCGTTTACGCGCGCCGGCAGTAACGCCGATGAGAATGCCGGCACCAGTTCGGGCCTGGGCCTCGCAATCTGCCGGCGACTTTCCGAGATGATGGGTGGCGACATCATGGTCGAGAGCACGCCCGGCGTCGGCTCCGTGTTCACCGTACACGTACCGGCCTGGCTGCCGGACGAGGCCGCGTTTACCGAATCGGACCGACTCGAGACCACGAACATCTCGGCCACGCACCAGTCCGCCGATCACCTCCTCGCGAGCCAGGGCGCGCTCGAGCAGTACCTGAACATGGCGCAAGACAAGCCGTTGTCCGTGCTGCTTGCCGACGACTATGACGTCAATCGCATGGTGTTGCAGTCGCAGCTCGAGTCCCTCGGCTACCGCGCAGACGCCGTGGCCAACGGCGAAGAGGTGCTGCGGGCGCTGCACGCGCGGAGTTACGACGTCGTGCTCATGGATATTCGCATGCCGGGCATCGACGGCGTCGAAGCAACGCAACGCATCCGCGATCGCATCGACGGGCCGCAGCCTTTCATCGTCGCCGTGACGGCGAGCGCGCTCAAAGGCGATCGCGATCGCTATCTCGAGGCGGGCATGGACGACTACATCTCCAAACCGGTCGATATCGTCAGGCTTGCCGAGTCGCTGAGTCGCGCGTTCGACGAGCGCTACGGCGCCGACCGTGTGCCGTGGAGCGGCGACCTGGTCGAGATGAACCCCGTCGATATTCGCCTGGATGAGCTCGAGCAGCGGCTGGGCCCGGGCCTCGATGGCCTGCTGGCGAAGGTGGTCCCGGTCTACCTGCGCGAGCTGCCCGGGCGGCTCGATAATCTAGACGCCGCTCTTAAAGACAACGACGCGGCCACGTTTGCCCGCTACTGCCACGGCCTCAAGGGTACGAGCAAGAGTATCGGGGCCGTCGAGCTCGCCGAGCAGTGCAGCCGGTTCGAGCTTGGCGGGTACGACGAGGAGCTGCCGAACCGCGAGGAGTTCGATGCCCTGCGCGACCTGGCGAACCGCACCGCCGTCGCGCTGAAACAGACGCTCAAGGACCGCGTCTCCAATCGCTGAATCAACTTAACCAGGGAAGGTTTCTCATGGCTATATCAACGGGCAGTTTTGCCCGAAATTTCGCCTGGCTGCTGGGCTCGGAAGGCCTCGTTCGCATCACGCGGCTCGGGACGGCGGTGGTGCTTGCGCGCTACCTGTCGGCTGCCGAGTTCGGCATCGCCGCGCTCGCAATCGCCTCGCACGAACTATTGCGCCTGCTCGCACAGAATGGCTTCGGCCTGCGCCTGATACGCGCAAGCGACGACGACGTCGATGCGCTCTGCAACACCCTGTACGTGCTCAACTGGATCTGGAGCCTGGCCCTGTTCGGGCTGCAGTGCGCAGTGAGCTGGCTCGTTGCCGACTATTACGACGTGGCCGACGTGCGCTCGATGCTGCTTGTCCTCGCCGTCATCTACCTGACGATGCCGCTCGGCCTGACGCAGATGTATCGCGTGCAGCGCGAACAGCGGCTCAAGGTCACGGCATGGGTCGACAGCTCCCAGGTCATGGTCGACAACGTCCTCACGGCCGTTTTCGCGATAGCAGGATTCGGCGCCTGGGCTATTGTTTTGCCCAAACTCATCGTCGCGCCGATCTGGGTCATCGGCTACCGCGTGGCCTGCAACTGGCGCTTCGATCCGGGCAAGGGTTTCAAGCGCTTCGGCGAAGCATTCGCGGAGACGCGCAGCCTGCTGAGCGCCGAACTCGCACGCGGACTGCGCGCGCAAATGGACATCTTCATCATCGGCCGCCTCCTCGGTACCGAGGCGCTGGGTCTCTACTATTTCGCCCGCAATGCCGGGCTGGGAATCAGCCTGGCGCTGTTGCAGGCGGCATCGCACGCGATGCTGCCGAAACTCGGCGAGGTCGTGCGTCGCTTCGGCATCGGCAGCGAACTGCAGAGCGAAAGCCTGCGCATCCTCCGGCTGATGCTGGCCGTCACGCTGCCGATCATTGCGGCGCAGGTTTTCCTGGCGCCGTACTACGTGCCGCTTGTGTTCGGCGACAAGTGGTTGCCCGCCGTACCCGTATTGATGCTGCTGTGCCTGTCCGCGGTGCCGCGCCTGGTCGGCGAAAGCATGACCCAGCTCGCGCGAGCCGCGGGCCATGCGAGCGACGACGCGCGCTGGAACATCCTGAGCACACCCGTGTTCCTCTGCGTCGTGCTCGTCGGTTGCTATTACGGGTTGACGGCAACCGCGCTCAGCCTGCTGCTGTTTCACCTCGTCTACCAGTCCCTGTTCGTCATCGCCACGGGCTCGCGCCTGTTCCGCAAGCGACCCGCCGTCGCCAAACCGTTACAGGCAACGACCTGAATCAAGGAGTCAGTCATGCCCAAAGTCTCAGTCATCATGCCGGCGTACAACGTCGCGCGATTCATCGAGGGCGCGATAGACAGCGTGCTCGCACAGTCTTTTACCGACTTCGAACTCCTGATCGTCAACGACGGCTCCACGGACGACACGCTCGCGCGCTGCCAACGCTACGCGGATGCGCGCATTCGCATCGTGAACCAGGAAAATCGCGGCCTTGCCGGCGCGCGCAACAGCGGCATTCGCGAGGCGCGCGGCGCGTTTCTCGCATTCCTCGACGCGGATGACCTGTGGCGGCCCGACAAACTCGAGCGCCACGTCCGGCACCTGGAGCGCCATACTGGTATCGGCGTCAGCTACTCGGTGTCGCAGTTCATGGCCGAGGACGGCACGCCCTTGTCGATGTACCAGGTACCCAAACTCGATGACGTGACCGTCGAAGACGTGCTGTGCCGCAATCCCGTTGGTAACGGCTCGGCGCCCCTGATTCGTCGCGAAGTGTTCGAGGCGATCGAGTCCTGGGACGATCGTTACGGTTCAACCGAGCCCGTGTTCTTCGATCCCGACTTTCGTCAGTCCGAGGACATCGAGTGCTGGGTGAGAATCGCCGCGACGACACCCTGGGGCTTCGCCGGTCTGCCCGAGCCGCTGACGCTGTACCGCCTCAACGGCGGCGGTCTGTCGGCGAGCGTCGATCGTCAGCTGGCAAGCTGGGAAGCGTTCATCGCCAAGGCGTTCGGTTATGCGCCGGAACTGATTCGCAAATACGGCGGCCGCGCGCGCGCATACCAGTATCGTTACCTGTCTCGCCGGGCCGTCTGGTCGGGTGAGTCGCGCACCGCACTGCGGCTGCTCGCGCGGGCGCTCGGAAGCGACTGGCGCATCGCCATCCGCGAACCCGCGCGCACCGCGACAACCTGCGCCGCCGTTATCATGCAAAACTTGCTGCCGCGGAGTCTCTATCGCCCGTTCGAGCGGTTCGTGATGCGCTTGAATAATCGTCTGTCACGAAAAGTCGCCGCTGAAGCCAACGTGGTCTGAGGTGCCGGTACCGACCCGAAGCATTCGCCTGCATGAGCGCGCAAATGGCGCCGACTGAAGCTATTCTTGTTGCGCTGCTTCAGCCTCGGCAAGATCCCTGGTCTGCAAGACCGCGTCCTTGACGATATCCGCCCACGGCGCATTCTCGGCAGGGTGGCCTTCTTCCCTGGCTTGCCAGTGCATGGTGATGTCGAG
>JABDQH010000013.1 GCA_013042375.1 Woeseiaceae bacterium | reverse complement strand
GCCGTTACGCACTTCACCCGTTTCGATCTGCACGAGTCGCACCGTGTGGCCGCCGTCGGCTGCTTGCACAACGAAAACGGAATCACCGTAGGTGTTGTAGGTCACCGCCCGCTCGGGCAGCGTCAGGACGGCTTTCCGAACGGGCTGCAGTGTCTCGACCTCGGCGAACATGCCAGGTCGCAACTGGCGATCCGGATTCGCGAGCAGCGCACGGACCACGACGGTTCGCGACGACGATTGCACGTACGGACTGACGGCGTGAATCTTGCCTTCAAACACACGATCCGGGTAGGGCTGCACGCGCACAATTACGGGCTGATCGGGCGCAAGCTCTGCGAGAAATCTCTCGGGAAGCGAGTATTCGGCGTAGACCGGATCGAGCGCGACCAGCTCCGTGATCGCGTCGCCCTCTCTAATATAGTGCCCTGGATTGATTCGCCGGATGCCGAGCTCGCCGGCAAAGGGTGCGCGCACGGCTTTCTTCCGGATCATTGCTTCCTTGGCGGCAATTTCGGCACCGATACGATCAAGTGCGGCTTGCGCCCCATCGAGATCGGAGCGCGATCCCAGGTCCTGCGCCAAAATTCTCGCGAATCGATCCCGGGTAATCTCGGCAATACGGCGGTCCGCCCGTAATGCGTCCAGCTCGGCCAGGTCGACTTCGGTGTCGAGCTCAACCAGCAGTTTGCCTGCCGGCACCCGCTCACTGGAATCGAAGTGAATCTCGCGAATTACTCCCGGCACTTCTGCCGAGATCACCACACCGAGCACCGGCGTAATACTGCCTGTCGCTTTCATCGCCGGTTGCCAGCTTTCGCGCATGACGGTGCGAGTGGACACGACGGCGGGTGGCGGACCACCCTGGCTCGCCGTCTGTTGCTGCGTCTGCAGGTACTTCCAGCTAAAAATACCGCCAAACAGCACGGCAAGAAGAAGCAGTACCAGCACCAGTCTCTTGATCATATTACTCTCGATATAAAGGCACGCCGATGGTAGCAGCCCCGGCCACTGCACACATCGATAGTCTCGATCTTGCCATCGAACATCGCGACACGATCCCCGGTCGGCATCGTCAAGGCATAAGAAGAATGGGTGAGGGACTCAAATCTGGACGGGTCGCAGTGTGCGTACGCGAATGACTTCCTCTTGCTCGACGAGTTCGAGGTGCTCTTCCATGATGTCGATGTCGCGATGAATCTCAGGCAAGACGATGTTCTCCAGTGCGCGCACGCGGCGCTCGGTGCGCCGGTACTCGTGTACGAGCCGCGCCAGGTTTGCAGTCGACGCCGCTAATATTGCGGCCACATCGAAGAGGTCAGTAAATGCCTCTCCGCAGGCGGCGAGTTTTGGCGTGGGCCGGACGGCCTCCGGGCCGCGGACCGGCTCGCCGGAAGTAAAGCTGGCCTCGAGCAGTACCTGGCCGACACAGGGTCGCGACTGCAGCTCAATGCGGGCGCCCGGCAGCTCGGTCGGCGGGGCAACCTCGAGGCCCTGCAGCCCCTGGTCGGCTGCCGCTTCGACGAGGGCGTCGGCGGCTAAGTGGAACCGCTCGATGAAGTCTTGCTGACGCTGACGATATTCATCGCGTTGCCGAAGCATCTCGGCGGCGAGCAGGATGCGTTTCTCGTCGAGGAACTCGTAGCCGTCCCTAACGAGCCGAAGCTCGTCTTTGATCTCGAGCAGCGCGCTGCGCGAAGCTGTCGGTGCCCGGGACAGCTCAGTCATGACGGCGATGTCTCCTGATGCAGGCATCGATCTGCTCGTTGCTCAGCCGGGTCAGCTCGCCGTCCGGCAACACGGCAAGCGTCGCCCAGCCGATCGTCATGCTCTCCTCGAGAGTACGCGGCGCATCCTGGCTGATGAGCTCCTGCTCGAAGCGGTCGCCGAACTCGAGGTAGCTGTTGTCGATCTCGGACAGCCCTTCCTGGCCCATGACGCTCGCGAGTACGCGTACGCGTCGTGCATTCGCATAGCTGGCGAAGAGCTGGCTGGTGAGCTGTGGGTGGTCCGCGTCCGTGAAACCCTCGCCGGTGCCATAGTCCATCAGGCGCGACAGGCTCGGCAGCACGTTCACCGGCGGGTAGGTATTGCCGCGGTGCAGGTCGCGATCGAGCACGATCTGCCCTTCGGTGATGTAGCCGGTCAGGTCCGGTATCGGGTGGCCGATGTCGTCGCCGGGCAGGGTCACGATTGGCAGCTGCGTGAGTGTTCCAGGATTGCCGTGCAGACAGCCGGCCCGCTCGAATATGGTTGCGAGATCGGAATACATGTAGCCGGGGAAACCCTTGCGCCCGGGGATCTCGCCGTGGCTGGCAGACACCTCGCGCAACGCCTCGCAGTAGTTCGTCATGTCGGTCATGATGACGAGTACGTGCCTGCCTTCGACGAATGCCAGGTACTCCGCGGCCGTGAGCGCAAAGCGCGGCGTTAAGAGGCGCTGCGCGCTGGATTCGTCGGCGCGGTTGAGGAACATGGCCGTGTGACCGAGCGCGCCGCTGGTCTCCATCGCCGAACGAAAGCTCTCCGCGACGTCGTGCGATACACCGATGCCGACGAAAACGACGGCAAACTCGTCGTTATTGCCGCGTAGCCGTGCGCGCTGCGCGATTTCCGTTGCCAGCCGGTCGTGAGGCAGGCCGCCGCCGGAGAACAGCGGCAGCTTCTGGCCGCGCACGAGGCTGTTCATCAGGTCGATGGCCGTCACGCCGGTCTCGATGAAATCGCACGGCAGGGCACGGCGGGCAGGGTTGATGGTCAAGCCATCGATGCGCAAGCGGCGCATGGCGGGCACCGGCGACTGGCCGTCGAGAGGACGGCCGACGCTGTCGAATACGCGGCCGAGCATGTTCGGCCCGACGTCGAAGCAGACCGGCTCGGCCTGCACCGAGATCACGGTATCGCGCACGCCCAGCCCGGCCGTCGACTCGAGCACCTCGACGATCATGCTGTCTTCGTCGAGCGTTGCTACGCGGCCCAGGCGCTCGACGCCGTCGCGGCCGATGACCTGTACCGCTTCGTTGAGGCCGACGTTGACGGTCCTTTCGAGAAACAGCAGCGGGCCTTCGACGCGCCGTGCAATGCCCTCGACTTTGAGCTCAGCGCGCACGGGTTACCTCCGGCCTCAGCCGATCGAACTCGTCGTCGAGCTTGGAGAGCAGCAGCTGGAAGCGGTCGAGCTTGTCCTCGGGGATCTCTTCCGCCGCGCGCTGCAGCTGCCGATACACGGGAAGTGCCGTAATGCGCTCGAGCGCGATACCGGCGTCGAGGGCCTGCCCCGCGCGCTCGATAAAGCGCAGTATCGCGTGCAGGAGCGCCGTCTGCCGGGCGGGCGAACAGAAGCGGTCGAGCGGCGAGAAAGCCGATTGCCGCAGCAGTGCCTCATTGACGAGATCGGCGGAGACGAGTGTCAGCTGTTGTCTGGGCGGCAGCGCGTCCTTGCCGACGATGCGCACCATGCGCTCTAGGCGTGCCCGCTCGCCAAGCAGCGTCAACAGGCGCCGGCGGTGTGCCGTCCAGTCCGGGTTGCCCTGTGCCTGCCACCACGCTGCGAGTGCGTCGACGTCCTCCGAGTACGAGGTCAGCGGATGGATCGCTGGGAAAAAGCGTGCCTGCGCGCGGTCGCGATCGAGCGCCCAGAAGCAGCGCACGAAGCGCTTCGACTGGGCGGTGACCGGCTCGGAGAAGTCGCCTGCCGGAGGGCTTACCGCGCCGATGATGGTTACGGAGCCGCGCTCGCCCGAGAGCGTCTCGACGTGCGCGGCACGTTCGTAGAATTCCGCGAGCCGCGAGCTCAGGTAAGCCGGGAAGCCCTGCTCGCCGGG
This sequence comes from Woeseiaceae bacterium, assembly GCA_013042375.1. Lineage (GTDB taxonomy): Bacteria > Pseudomonadota > Gammaproteobacteria > Steroidobacterales > Woeseiaceae > UBA1847. The sequence continues at coordinate 321 of JABDQH010000013.1, read as the reverse complement.
GAGTTCGCCAAGCCTTCCTGAGATCTCGCGCAGCGCTTCGGCCCAGCGGGTCGTCGAGTCCGCCATCAGCGCGACGTGCAGGCCCTGGTCGCGGTAATACTCGGCGAGCGTGATGCCGGTGTAGATGCTGGCCTCGCGCGCGGCGACCGGCATGTTCGACGTGTTGGCGATGATAACGGTGCGCTCGAGCAGCGGCCGGCCGGTACGCGGATCCTCGAGCGTCGGAAACTCGTTCAGCACTTCGGCCATCTCGTTGCCACGCTCGCCACAACCGACGTAGACGATGACCTCGGCATCGCACCACTTCGCGAGGCTCTCCTG
>JABDQH010000003.1 GCA_013042375.1 Woeseiaceae bacterium | reverse complement strand
TACCTCGACCTCGGCGATCTTGCGGCAGGCGAGTACTGGATGAACGAAGCCATGCGACTGGCACCAACGCAGTCTTCCTCGAAGTGGGCCGCAGTCTACCTGGCGAGCTACACGGGCACGGTTGAGGACGTTGCCGCGGCCGCCAACGAATTGCTTGCGGTATCGCCGAGCGATGGATTAGCGCTCGTCCGTCTACGAGATGCGGACTACCAGGCCGGCCGTATTGAAGATGCCCTGCGTCGTTATCGACAAGTCGTTCCCGACTTCGTCGATGGCGAGGATCCGGACGTGAATGCCACCAACTGGTCGTGGGCAATAGAGAGCGCCAATGTCCTGATGAAAGTCGGCGAGCGGAATCGCGCGAACAAGCTGCTGAGCAAGGCGCTGCCAGTCGTCAAATCGATTCCCCGACTCGGGTATGCGGGCTACGGCATCAGTGATGCGGAAATCCATGCGTTGCTGGGAGATAAGGAGGCAGCGCTCAGCGCGCTCAGCGAAGCCGTTGACGCCGGATGGCGCATTTCCTGGCGGGTGAAGACCGAAATGAACGATAACCTCGCATCACTGCATGACGACTCGCGCTACCTTGAAATCGTGGAGAAGATTCGGTCTCAGATGGCCGAGCAGCTTGCGCAGGTGCGAGTGTGGGAGGCTAACGGCGAGCTGACGGCGAATCCGGGGTCCGTGAATTAACGTCTTCCGTTTAACAGCTTCTCAGCCATGTTCCAGTTCACTGCTGGCGGCCGATAGCGGCCCATTGTCATTCCCGGGCCATGATGGTCGATCCTGGCCCGCGGCAGACCTGCAATCGCGACTAGCGTTCCACGACAGAAGTCTTGTAGAAACCGCGCTAACGACGGCGCCTTTGTGACAGGGGCCACGCCGCGGCCGTTTCTTGTTAAAATCCACGCCACACAGGGGTGGCCTCCGGGCCTGAGATCCGTTTTGGGAACCCTTAGAACCTGATCCGGGTAATGCCGGCGTAGGAAGGGAATCATGCAGAACACATTCTTGTCGCGCTCGCTCGTCGCGCTGTCTTGCCTGTCTGTTGCCGCTGCCGCGATCGCCGAGGACACGATCGAGGAGATCGTCGTCACGGCCGATTTTCGCGGGCGTTCGATTGCCGAGTTGCCGCTCAGCGTCAGCGTGATCGACGAGGACTTCATCCGCGAAGCCTCGGTGCAGCATTTCGAGGAACTCGTCTTCACTGTGCCGAATCTCAACTGGTCCGGCGACGGGCACCGCGCGCGCTACTTCCAGATTCGCGGCGTCGGGGAACTCGAGCAATACCAGGGGGCGCCGAACCCGTCGGTCGGTTTCCTGATTGACGACATCGACTTCAGCGGCATCGGCACGGTCGCGACACTTTTCGACGTCGGGTCGGTCGAGGTGCTGCGCGGCTCGCAGGGCAGCCGTTACGGCGCCAATGCGCTCGGCGGGCTGATCTACGTGCGCGGCGCCGAGCCGTCGGCCGAGCGTGATGGGCGCTTGCGGCTCACGGTCGGCGACGACAACGCACGCGCGCTCGGCATCGCATTCGGCGGATCGCTCGACGAGCGCGAAGATCTGCGGTTTCGCCTGAGCGTGCACCAGCACGAGAGCGACGGCTTTCGAGACAACGCTTACCTTGGTCGCGACGATACCAACGGCCGCGACGAAACCGGCGCACGGCTCGCGTTCGCTTACGATGCCGGCGACGACCTTAGAGCCCGCCTGTCGCTGATCTACAGCCGCATCGACGACGGGTATGATGCGTTCGCCCTCGACAACTCCTACACGATGCTCTCGGACAAGCCCGGCAGGGACGCGCAGGAGAGCGTTGGCGTGTCCCTGCGGTTCGACCACGGCGACTTCGGCGGGGGCGAGTTGACGTCGATCACGGCGTTCGCCACCTCGGATATCGAATTCAGTTTCGATGCCGACTGGGGCAACGGCGACAGCTGGGCGCCGATACTCTACGACTACGTCTCCCTGAGCGACCGCGATCGCTCGACGATCAGCCAGGAGATTCGCTACAGCACCGATCGCTGGATATTCGGCGTGTACGCCCTGCGTCTCGACGAGGAGCTCGCCACACTCAACCAGGGCGAATACTACGATCCCGGCTACGATTTCGCAGACAGCCTCGACTATCCCTTCGACAGCAATTTCGAATCCCTCAACAGCGCCGTGTTTGCGCAGTTCAATACGGATCTCGGCGACACGTCGCGGGTGACGGCCGGCCTGCGCGTCGAACACCGCAGCGCCGACTACGACGACACAGACGGCTTCGTGGCGAGCCTGTCCGACACGCTCTGGGGCGGCGAGCTGTCGCTGAGCCACGACGTCAATGACATCGTTACCGCCTACGGCGCGCTGTCGCGCGGCTACAAGGCCGGGGGCTTCAACCTGGGGCCAGTTCCTGACAACTGGCGCTTCTTCGACGACGAGGCGATGTGGACCGTGGAAGCCGGCCTCAAGTCGGCCTGGCTCGACGGCGCGCTGACGCTGAATGCGTCGCTGTTTCACTCCTGGCGCGAGGACCAGCAGGTGCGCGCCTCGTTCCAGCTGGTGCCGAACGACCCCGCCTCGTTCGGCTTTGCCACGGTCAACATCGACGGCGCGCGCAATTGGGGCGCCGAGGCAGACTTCAGGTGGCGGCCGGCCGACTCGCTCGAGATCTACGCCAGCGCCGGGCTCCTGTTCGGCGGTTTTGCGGGGGACGTCGAGCAGTTCCCGTGGCTCGGCGGGCGCGACCAGGCGCATGCGCCGCGCTACACGCTCGCGGGCGGGATCGCCTGGCGGGGCGAGCGCGGGTTCTTCGCAAGGCTCGATGCGACCGCGCGCGACGAATTCTATTTCGACGTATCGCACAATGAGGCGTCGGACTCGTATGCGCTCGTGCATGCGCGCGTCGGCTACGAGAACGAGAACTGGCGCGTGCATCTCTGGGGCCGTAACCTCACCGACGAATACTATGCCGTGCGCGGCTTTTTCTTCGGTAATGAGCCGCCCGATTTCCCGGCCACGCTGTACACGCGCGCCGGCGACCCGCGCCACGTCGGCCTGACCATTGAAAGGAGATTCCACTGATGAAAGTTGCCGTCGACATCAGCATGTATCCGTTCGACCCTGACTTCGTGCCGCCGATTTCCGACGTCATCAAGCGGCTCAACACGCATGACAACCTCGAGATCTGGACCAACGCGATGAGTACGCAGATCGTCGGCGAATTCGACGACGTCATGGATGCGCTGCGCCAGGAGATTGGCACGACGTTCGAGACCGTGCCGAAGTCGGTGTTCATCATCAAGATGTTCAACGACCCCGGGAAGGTGTGAACCTGCTCGAGGGCATCGCGGTTGCGATGGCGATCGGCTACCTGCTACTCGCCATTCGCGAAAACATCTGGTGCTGGTTCTGCGCGGGTATCAGCACGGCGATCTATGCCTGGGTGACGTTCGATGCGAGGCTCTACATGGACGCGGCCCTGAACGTCTTCTACTTCGCCATGGCCATCTACGGCTGGCAGGTGTGGCGGCGCGGACGCAGTGACGGGCACGAAAAACCCGTCGTCACCTGGCCGCTCGCGACGCATGCGGCCGCGCTGACCTCGATCGCGCTCGTCAGCGTCGTCAACGGCTACCTGCTTGCGACGCGCACCGACGCGGCGTTCCCGTACCTCGATTCGGCCACGACGTGGGCCGCGGTCTGGGCGACCTTCCTCGTCGCGCGCAAGGTGCTCGAGAACTGGTGGTACTGGCTGGTCATCGACGCCGTCTACGTCTTCCTCTACTGGGCACGCGACCTCGACCTGTTTGCCGGCCTGTTCGTGTTCTATATTGTGCTCATCCCGTTCGGCCTCATGGCCTGGCGGCGTTCGTACCGCGAGGCGCAGGCATGGACGTAAACATTGCAGGAGTGCTGCGAGGCATCCCCGGCTGGGAGGACGCGCGTTTCGAGGCGCTGCCGGGCGGGCACACCAATCACACGTGGCTGCTGACGGCCGGCGAGCGCAAGGCCGTCCTGAAAATCGACCCGACGCCCCGCAGCGCGCCCTATAACACGCGCACCCGTGAGGCCACGATGCAGTCGCTTGCCGCCGACTGCGGGCTCGCGGGCCGCGTCCTGTTCACGTCCGACACGATCTACCTGAGCGAATACCTCGAAGGCGAGGTCTGGACGGTAGGCTCCTTCGCGGACAATGAGAACATCGAACGACTGGCCGAGGCATTGCGCAGGCTGCACTCCCTGCCGCAGACCGGGCGTACTTTCGACGCGCTCTCGGCGGCACGCGACTATGCGAGCTGCATCGTCAATCCGGACGAAGCCCGGGTCACGGCCTGCCTGCAGACGATTGCCGCGGAAGCACCGGGGCCCAGCGTGTGCTTCTGCCACAATGATCTCGTCGTCGACAACATCGTCAGCGTGCCGGAGACGCGCTTTCTCGATTGGGAATACGCCTGCGACAACGACCCGTTTTTCGACCTCGCGACGATCACGACGCACCACGGCCTGACCGAGGAAAAGGCCGAGGTACTGCTCGATGCCTATTTCGACGGGGATGGCGAACGCCACCGCGAGCACCTCGCCCGGCAGGCCGGCGTGTATTCGGCGTTGTTGTACCTGTGGGAGCGCTCACGAAATGTCACGTGGCAGAGCCTCTAGGTCCGAATTCGCGGCTAAAGCCGCTCCCACAGTGAAACTCAACATGTGGAAGGACCTTCAGGCCCAAATTCGCCTACCAGCTGTTTCGCAGCTCGCGCAGCTTCAGGAACACGGTCTTCGGGTCGGGGTTGTCGCCGATCTCGGGGAATTCACCGGCGAGTTTTGCGATCACGGCCGGGCTCTGCAGGCGAAAGAACGTGTTGATGTCGCGCTCCTGTGCCAGCGTCGTGACGAGGGCGTCATCGGGATCCTGGTCGCGGTAGGTGTCGAGCATCTCGCGCGCGCTCGCATTGTCGGGTTCGCGATCGAGCGTGAAGCCCAGGTTGTTGACGAGGTAGTCATGCCCCGGGTAGATCAGCGTGTCCTCGCCGAGTCGCTCGAGTTGCCCGCTGAAGGTTTCGTAGAGCTCCTCCGGGTGGCCGCCGTTGTGACAGTTGCCCGCGCCGGCGTTGAACAGCGTATCGCCGCTAAACAGCGATGGCTGGTCCGTGTGCGACAACAGGCAAACGTGGCACATCGTGTGCCCGGGCGTATCGAGGCACTCGAGTTCGACGGTGTTGCCTACCTTTATGACGTCGCCGGCGCCGACGCCGCGATCCATGCCCGGAATCCGGCCGCCGGCGTCCCGGTGCGCGATGACCTTCGCGCCCGTTGCCGCGACCACACCCTTGTTGCCGCCCGTGTGATCGCCGTGTTCGTGGGTGTTGAGTACCTGCGTGATTGACCAGCCGCGGTCGGCGGCGACGGTGAGGCATTTCCTGAAGTCGAGCGGATCGATGGCCAGCGCGTCGCCGGTCTCGGGACAGGCGACGAGGTAGTTGAAGTTGCGGTAGGCGTTGCCCGTCCAGATCTGCTCGACGATCACTGCGCGGCTTCCCCGCGCTCGAACACCTTCTCTCCGGCCACCCAGGTCTCGAGGACGACGATGTCGTCGATCTCGTCGGCAGGCACCGTGAAGTAGTCGCGGTCGATGACGATGAAGTCGGCCCACTTGCCCGGCTCGAGGCTGCCGAGCCGGTCCTCCTGGTGCGCGGCCCAGGCCGCGGCCAGCGTGAACGAGTGCAGCGTTTCGCCGCGCGTCAGCGCCTGGTCCGCGTACCAGCCGCCCTCGGGCTCGCCGTCGCGGCCCCGCCGCGTGACGGACGCGTACAGCCCGTGGAACGGGTTCGCCAGCTCGACGGGGAAGTCTGAGCCGTTGGCCAGTACCACATCGGCATCGAGCATGCGCCGCCATGCATACCCGCCCAGGATGCGCTCGGGCCCGACACGGTCCTCGGCCATGTTCATGTCGCTGGTTGCATGGGTCGCCTGCATCGAGGCGACGATGCCTAGCTCGGCGAAACGCGGAATGTCTTCGAGCGTCACGATCTGGGAGTGTTCGATGCGATTGCGCAGCGCTGACGGTTTGCCACCCTGCACCTTTTCGTACGCGTCGAGCACCATGCGATTGCCGAGGTCGCCGATCGCGTGGACGCCGACCTGGAAGCCCATGCCGTTGGCCTTGGCGACCATGTCGTCGAGTTCCTCCTGGGTCCAGAAGGGCAGGCCGCGATTCTCGGGGTCGTCCGAATAGGGTTCGATCATCGCCGCGCCGCGGCTGCCCAGCGCGCCGTCCGAGTACAGCTTGACCGACGCGATGTCGACATGGTCGTTGCCGTAGCCGCGAATCGGCTTGCCGATGGCATCGAGCGTATCGCCGGCACCGCTGATCATCGCGTAGATACGCAGGTCGAGTTCGCCATCGTCGGCCATCGACAGGTACACCTCGGCTGCGGGGAGGTCGATGCCCGCATCGTGCACGCTCGTAATGCCCTCGGCGAGCAAGGCGTCGTTCGCCGCCCGCATGGCTGCGCGAATGTCGTCCTTGCCGGGCTTGGGCACATGCGTCTCGACGAGACCCATCGCCAGGTCGACAAGTACGCCGGTCGCCCGGCCATTCTCGTCACGGATGATCTTGCCGCCGACCGGGTCCGGCGTGTCGTCGTCGATGCCGGCGAGCGCGAGTGCCGCGCTGTTGGCCCAGCCCGCGTGGCCATCGGTGCGGTTTAGCCAGACCGGCCGGTCGGCCACGACCGCATCGATATCGCTCGCGCTCGGAAACGCATTGCTCGGCCACAGGACCTGGTTCCAGCCGCGGCCGAGGATCCACGGCGCCGACGGCTTCGCCTCTGCGTAGGCGGCGATGCTTGCCACCGCGGCATCGAGGCTCGGCGAGCCGTGGAGGTTCAGCGTATTCTGCAGGTAGCCGTAGCTGTAGAAATGCGCATGCGCGTCGATCAGTCCCGGCAGCACGGTCTTCCCATGGCCGTCGATGTGCTTCGCGTCCGAGTATTGTTCTAGCAGCGTGTCATCGCCCGTCGCGACCACACGGCCGTTATCGTCGATCACGATGCACTCGAAGCGAACGATGCCGTCGTCGCTCGACGTGAACCCGTTGATGTTGTGCAGCACGGTTTCGGCGAGTGCCGCCTGGGAAACAAAGACCGCGAATGCGGTCGCAATGATTTGCCTGCCTGTCACCGGGGTTCCTTTTCTGAGCGGAAGTGCGCCGAACGATAACACTTCCAGGGTAAGGCGATGAATGCGGCGGGACACGGCCTTGCGGGCCGATTTCGGCGCCGCGTCTGCTTACGTGTTGATTTTGCTTGGAAAGGCCGTCGGACATTTGTTGTGTTTGTGCCACAAAAACAACATGCCGTTTTACGCGTCGAGCCTCGTGGCCCTAAAGGATTGACATTAGTCGAAATTCCTGCGATTTTTACTTCCAGCAAGCGTAGTCTTTCCACAACAAGAAAGACCGCTTCGCCGAAAACGAAAGACCTTCAGGTACACTTGGCGGGGGAATCAGGGGGCCAGGACCACGTACTTACGTAGGTTAGGAAGAAGCGGCTTCGCAAGAAGCCGCTTTTTTTTGGCCAGCGATGGCCTTATGCCGCGGCGCACATGGATGTACGAGAGCGGCGATGCCTGCGATTCCCGGCTCGTCAGGCTCTTGGCATAAGGATACTATCGGCGCCCATGAGTACCCGCACGTTCCTGAATCGCATCATGTCCGGCAGCCTCGTGCTGCAGATTCTCGGCGGCATCGTCCTCGCCGTTCTCCTGGTTCTCGTCTCGCCGTCCGCGGCGAAGTCGGTCGCGCTGCTCGGCACGCTGTTCGTGTCGGCCCTGAAGGCCGTGGCGCCGGTCCTCGTACTCGTCCTGGTCGCGTCGGCCATTGCCAATCGCAAGGCCAGCCATACGGCCCAGATGCGGCCGATCATCGTCATGTACCTGGTCGGCACCGTGTGCGCGGCCCTGATCGCCGTCTCCGCCAGTACGCTGTTCCCGACCGTACTCACGCTGCAGGCCGACGGCGCGACGCAAAGCGCGCCGCAGGGCATCAACGAGGTACTCGAGACGCTGCTGTTCCGGCTCGTCGACAACCCGATCAACGCGATGTTGACGGCCAACTACATCGGCATTCTCGTCTGGGGCGTATTGCTCGGCATATTCCTGCACCACGCGTCGCAGACGACCCGGACCGCGTTACACGATATTTCGGATGCCATAACCCGGATCGTGCGCGTCGTCGTACGGCTCGCGCCCATCGGCATATTCGGCCTTGTCGCCGGCAACCTGGCCGAAGGCGGATTTGGCGTGCTCGGCGAGTACGGGCGTGTCCTCACGGTCTTGCTGGGCTGCATGGTGCTCGTTGCGCTCGTCGCGAACCCGCTCATCGTGTGGGTCGCGACGCGCATGAATCCGTACCCGCTCGTCTTTACGGCGCTGCGCGAAAGCGGCATCGTCGCGTTCTTTACGCGTTCCTCGGCGGCCAACATCCCGGTCAACCTCGCCCTGTGCGAGCGCCTCAATCTCGAAGAAGACACCTACGCCGTGTCGATCCCGCTCGGTGCCACGATCAATATGGGCGGTGCGGCCATCACGATTACGGTCCTGACCCTCGCCGCCGTGCACACGCTCGGCATCAGCGTCGACCTGCCGACGGCACTATTGCTCAGCGTGGTTGCCGCGCTGTCGGCCTGCGGCGCATCCGGCGTCCCGGGCGGTTCGCTGCTGCTGATTCCGCTCGCCTGCAGCCTGTTCGGCATATCGAACGACGTGGCCATGCAGGTTGTCGCCGTGGGCTTCGTCATCAGCATCTTGCAGGACTCGGCCGAAACCGCGCTCAACAGTTCGACCGACGTCGTGTTTACGGGCGCCGTCGCGCGCAAGGCATAGGCCTCGAGTCCGACCAGTCCCATGAGAGGTGAAGTAGTTCCCATGATCCGACGATTGATGCTGACGACTTGCCTGGTCTGTTCCTTCTCTGCCTGTGCGACCACGCTCGATGAGAACGAGCAGCGCATGGTCGAGTGGATCGACTCGCACACCGAAGATGCGATCGCCTTGCTCGAGGAAACGGTCAACATCTCGAGCGGCACAATGAACCACGAGGGCGTACGCGAGGTCGGCGACGTCATGCGTCGCGAACTCGACGCGCTGGGCCTCGATACCGAGTGGATCGAGCTGCCGCCCGAGATGCAGCGGGCGGGCCACCTGTTCGGCCGCAAGCTTGGCGGCAACGGCAGGAAGTTCCTTTTGATCGGCCACCTCGACACCGTGTTCGAGGCCGACGACGAGTTCCAGGCCTTCGTTCGCGACGGCGACAGGGCGACCGGGCCCGGCGTCGAGGACATGAAGGGCGGCAACGTCGTCATCGTCTACGCGCTCAAGGCCCTCAAAGAGATCGGGGCGCTCGATGACATTCCCGTCGTCGTCGCCTACACGGGTGAGGAGGAGAAGACTGGCCGGCCGCTGTCGATCTCCCGCAAGGACCTGATCGACGCCGGACAGTGGGCCGACGTCGGCCTCGGCTTCGAATCCGCCGTGACCTTTGACGGCTCGGACTGGGGTACGGTGGCGCGGCGCAGTTCGTCGAGCTGGTTGTTGAAGGTCGAGGGCGTGCAGGCGCACTCGTCGGGCATCTTCAGCGAGGGCGTCGGCGCCGGCGCCGTATTCGAGGCCGCGCGCATTCTCGAAGCGTTTTACGATGAGGTCCGCGGCGAGCGCGAGCTGACCTTCAATGTCGGCACGATCCAGGGCGGCACCGATGTCGGTTACGACCGCCAGCAGAATCGTGGCACGACCTTCGGCAAGACCAACGTCGTCGCGCGCACGGCCGTCGTGCACGGCGGTATCCGCGCGATATCCCAGGAGCAACTGGATCGCGCCAAGAACAAAATGCTGGCCATCGTCGAGGCAAGCCTGCCGCGCACCAAGGCGAGCATCGAGTTTGACGACAGCTATCCGCCCATGGCGCCGACCGACGGCAATCGCGCGCTGATGAAGGTGTTGTCTGAGGTCAACGCGGATCTCGGTCGCGGGCCGATGAAGGAACTGGATCCGCTCAAGCGCGGCGCGGCCGACGTCTCGTTCGTAGCGCCGTACACCGACGCGCTCGCCGGCATGGGGGTGCTCGGCAAGGGCGGGCACACGCCGCACGAGTCGATCGACCTGACCTCGATGCCTCTCGCGATCAAGCGCGCGGCCATCCTCATCTATCGACTGAGCCGGGAGACTGAGCCCGCCGGCTGATGGCACACGATCATCATAATACGACCGATAGCGGGAACCTGACGCGCGTCGTCATTGCGCTCGTCCTGACGGGCACGTTCATGGTCGTCGAGGTGATCGGCGGCATCCTGAGCGGCTCGCTGGCGCTGCTCGCCGACGCGGGTCACATGCTGACCGACACGATGGCGCTCGCACTCGCCGCCGCCGCGTTTCACGTCAGCAAGCGCCCCGCGGCCGGCAGCCTGACCTACGGCTACCAGCGCTTCCAGATCCTGGCCGCATTCGTCAACGGCCTGAGCCTGCTCATCATCGTCGGCTGGATCCTGTATGAGGCGATCGAACGCTTCATCACGCCGCGCGACGTCCTCGGGGAAACGATGCTCGTCGTCGCGGTCGCGGGACTCGTCGTCAACGTCATCGCGTTTGTCGTGCTGCACACGGGCGACCAGGAGAACCTTAATATCCGCGGCGCGGCACTGCACGTTGCCGGCGACCTGCTGGGCTCGGTCGCCGCGATCGTTGCCGCCGTCGTGATCATCTACACGGGCTGGATGCTGATCGACCCGCTATTGTCCCTCGCGGTTGCGGCCCTGATCCTGCGCAGCGCCTGGGCCCTGGTCAAACGCAGCAGCCACGTGCTGCTCGAAGGCGCACCCGAGTGGCTCGATGTCGACGATATGCAGGCGCGCATCGTGGCCAGCGTGCCGGGCGTCGACGGCATTCACCACGTCCATGTCTGGGGCCTGACGCCGCAGCAGCTCATGCTGACGATGCATTTGACGCTGGCCACGGACGCGGGCAGCCAGTCGGCGGTCGTGCGCGGGGTCAAGCATTACCTCGAGAAGGAATACGGCATCGGTCACTCGACCATTGAGGTCGAGATCGACGGCTGTGCCGATCACTGAGGGCTATCGACGCCCTAGGCCGCTGCCGCACATCCCTGTGCTCCGCGGCACAGGGCTATCCCTGCCCTAGTCGTCGGGCGATACGACGCCGATATAGGGCAGGGTGCGATTCTGCTCGGCGTAGTCGAGGCCGTAGCCGACGACCCACTGCTCGCCGATGTCGAAGCCCAGGTATTTGACTTCCACGTCCACTTCGGCGCGTTCCGCCTTGCGCACCAGGGCGCACGCGCGCACCGACGCCGGGCGGTGCGACTCCATCAGGCCCATCAGGTACTTGAGCGTATGGCCGGTGTCGACGATGTCCTCGACGATCAGCACGTGCTTGTTCTCGATGTTGCCGCGCACGTCCATGACGAGGCGCACGGCGCCGCTCGAGCGACTGCCGGTGCCGTAACTCGACACGGCGATGAACTCGATCGTGCGCGGGATCGCAAGCCGGCGGGCGAGGTCGGCGAGGAAGATGAACGAGCCCTTGAGGACGCCGACAAGCACGATTTCCCCGGCATCGGCATAGTCCTGGGAAATCTGCTCGGCGAGTTCGCCAACGCGCGTCTGGATTTCCTCCTCGCTTATGAGTACAACTGGATCGCTCATGGGAAGCCAGAATAGGGTATGAAACGATCGATCGCAATTGCGGGCAACATGGGCTCGGGCAAATCGACGCTGGTCGAATTCCTGCATCGTACCTACGACGTCGTGCCGTTTTACGAGCCCAACGACGAGAATCCCTATCTCGCCGATTTCTACAAGGACATGAAGCGCTGGGCTTTCCAGTCGCAGCTCTATTTCCTGTCGAACAAGTTCCGGCTGCACCAGGAACTCGACCGCCAGCCCGGCGTTGTCGCGCTCGATCGCACGATCTTCGAGGATGCGGAGATCTTTGCGACGGCCCTGCACCAGATGCGCAAGATCTCCAAGCGCGACTGGGAGACTTACAAGGGCTTCTACAGCGCGATTCTCGATGCGATCCGTCCGCCGGACCTGATGATCTACGTGCGCTGCTCGATGCGGACCCTGCGCCAGCGTATTCGGCTGCGGGGCCGCAAGATGGAACAGGACGTGCCGCTCGCATACCTCAAGCGGCTCGAGCGCCTGTATGAAAACTGGATCGACAACTATTCGATGAGCGAAGTGCTCGTGCTCGAGACCGACAACCTCGACTACATCAGCGACTTCATGCACCGCCTCGACGTCATGGAACGCATCGAGTCGATGCTGCCGAAGTCAATCGGCCGGCCGGTCTGTCGCTAGGACACCGGGCGGTGTTCAGTCGATGCGGAATCCGGCGTTCCTGAGCTTGCGCGCGCTCGTGTCGAACTCCTCGCGGCTGGCGTAGGTCATCACGACCTCGAATTCGCCCGTGCCGCGCCGGAACCAGTCGAGGGTGAGGCCAGGCGCCTTTTCCTCGAGCCGATCGATGAACGCCTCGGCACGGTAGGGCTCGCCGAAGGTCAGCAGCGTGGACTGGCCGATGTCCGAGTACAGCGTATCGGGAATCGGCGTGCCACCCTTGCCGTTGCCGAGCACGTAGTTGAGATGCCTGTAGATGTAGCCCGAATACCACTCGGCACCCGAGGGGATGCGAGCACCGTCTTTCGAAATACGCCCCGGGCCGTAGTTGTAGGCGGCGAGCGCGAGGTGCACGTTGCCGTCGTAGATACGCAGCAGTTCCTCGAGATAACGGGCGCCGGCGTCAATATTGGTGCAGGGATCGTACAGTTCGCTGAGCCGGTGGATGCCGAGATGCCGTGCCGTTCCTGGCCACAGGATCTGCATGACGCCGTGTGCGTTCGCGCGCGAACGCGCCGTCGGCTCGAAGTCGCTCTCGCCGCGCGCCACGGCGAGCAGCAGGGTCTCGGGCAGGCCGTAGGCCAGCGCCGCGGCCTTGAAGCAGGTCGAATGCGGGAACGTGTACGCAGGCTCGAGCGCCGACTGCACATTCCTGTAGTCGGCCCAGCGGGCGTCGAGGTCGCCGCGCGTAGCGTCGGCCGTCATGGCGAAGAGCGTCAGCACGAGGCCGACGATGACGATCGCGATCCTGTCGAGGCGTGTGCGCATGTCAGCCACCCGACATGTCGAGGCCGGTCGCGTTCGAGATACGCGCGAGTTTGTCCTCGATATCGGCATCGTCGGTGTAGGCGAACGCGACTTCGTAGACACCTGTCTTCACCTTGACGACGCGGTAGTCGAGCCCCGTCGTTTCCTGCAGCCTCGAGACAAAACCGTTGGCCGCGATCTCGCTGCGGAACGGGCTCCAGAAGGCGTACCAGTTTTCCTCGACGGGCTCCTGGTTGATGGCCGCCGCGGTTTGCTCTTCCTGCGGCGGACTGACGAGTCCGGGCTCGGGCTGCCAGCCGCCGAAACCGAGGTCGGGATCGGGTTCGGGTTCTGCGGAGATAATGGGGTCAGACCACATTTCCTGCTCCGCCAGGTCGGTAGTGGATTCGGGTATCGTCTCTTGGTCCACTGAGGAAATGTGGTCTGACCCCTTTTCGATCGCTTCGACCTCCGGGGCGGAGCTCGAGAACTCCGGCACGCCGAGCACGATGATAAGGAACGCGATGGCGAGCGCCGCGCCGGTCAGGATGCCGATGATTCGTAGCATGCGAGACTCCTAGTAGACGTTGCGCACCGCGACGCCGCGCCAGTCGACCTGCCCGGACTCGCGTGCCGTCAGCATCGCGAAGTCGTTGAGCCAGGCCTGCAGCGCACCGCCGTCGAGACCGGGGCGCAGCGCGTTGCCGCAGCGCAGGGGCAGCTTGTCCATGTGATTCGCGACGCGGCGCGCCAGCCTTTCGTCGGTGACCACGACTGCGTAGTAGGTGTCGAGCTCGGGATCGAGTCCCCAGTCATGGGTTTCGGACCAGTTGCGGCTCGACGTCGACGTGCGCGCGATCGGAAACCTGAGGTTCTGGCCTTCGCGCGCGATGCGTGCGGCCGTGCGTTCGCGGCAACTCGCGTCGGCGAGCCGCACGAGCCCGTGACTGGCCTGGTGCTCGAGGAAGAACACGATCGAATCGACGCGGGCCCGGGTCTGCAGGAACGAGCAGGCGCCGAAATCGCACTCGCCGTAGGACACGGGTGCCTCGATGCGCAACGCGCTGATCAGGGCGTCCTTGCCCGCGTTCGGGATCGACACGGGCGGCGCCGCCGGCGGCTTGCGACTCGCGGCGATGACGGCCGGCGGACCGACGGGCGCGGCCGGCTGTGCGTCGGGTAGTACGACGTACGCGCTCGCGCTCAACGCCGGGACGTCGCCGGCTTCGCTGCTCGGTGTGATCGTCACCCAGTACTGGTGCAGGACGCCGTCGATGCGATGTGCCTTGCCGCTCAGGATTGCGTTCGCGGTGGCAAGGTCGGCGCTCAGCGCCAGCGCCTCGCGATTCGCGAGGTTGTTGCTGATCAGCTCGACCGTGCCTTCGAGTCCGCTCGCCGGTGGTTCGACGAGGTCGACGGAGACGACGTAGTCGTCGGCGACGCGCCTCTGCAGCGTGCACGAGAGCTGGTGCGCGAGGTGCGACGCGAGCAGGTCCGTCTGCGCCAGCGTGAACGGCACGTCGCGCGCGCCGAGAAACGTATCGTCGACGCGTTTTTGCCGCATGGCCTGCCGCTGGCTCGTATTGAGCTGGCCCTGCCAGCGACGCCCGAAGCCCGTCACCCAGTTACGGTCTTCGAGGTCGAGCGCCCGCACGTTGACGGCATAAGTGCCGTCGAGCTTCTGGCTCAGTTCGATACCGATGTAGTAATGCACGTCGTCGCGCATGCAGTCCTGTGGGCTCGACTCGAGCGCTGCGCCGCTGCGGCCCTGCTGCCAGCCGATCTCGACGCCGCGGGTATCCACGGCGGCTGCGAGCAGGCGATCGCGTATGGACAGCGCGAGCGCATTCGTCGATGACGCCGGTGCGTTGTCATCGAGAATGACGAACATGACGGTCTCGTCGCGGAAGCGCGGGTGGATAACGAGCTGCTGTCGCACATAGGGAATCAGGTCGCGGTCGACCCAGCGATCGACATCTTTCTCGCGCGACTCGGCGACCGTCGGGATCGACTGGGCGACGAGTATCGCCAGGACGATGAGAAAGCGTTTCATCGGGAAGCCTCCCAGGTGATGGTGCCGCCGGCACCGATGACGAGTTCGCCGCCGCGGTGTTCCTGCATCAGTGCATCGAGCTGCGCCGTCATGCTGCCCGGCAGCGTCACGCCCCATTGCACCGACCCCGACCCCGACGCCGCGCCCGAGCGGGCGAGCGCACCGACGACTGAGACCGGGACCGTGTCGGCTTCCATCTCGTGAAACGAGTTCGGCGTCGACGCGTCCCAGAAACTGATACGGCTCTCGCTGACCGTCATGCGCCTGGCGCGTCCGGCGTCGATGGCGTAGACGCCGACGCGGTGCGCGGCCACCGACCGCATCAACGCGGCGTCGGACGCAAAGCGCAGCGTGAAGCCTTCGTCCTCGACGGGAGCGGCGGACGATCTTGCGGGAGCGACTTCAGTCGTGAACTCATTCGGGCCTGAAGGCCCTCCCACAGGCGAGGCCGCGGGCTCTTGCGAGGGCTCCTGTTCGCTGGCAGGTGGCGTGTATTTCGGGACCCATTTCGGTCGCGTCAGCACGACCGGTTCCTCGACGGGAGTGGCGGGCAATGGTGTGGGAGCGACTTCAGTCGCGAACTCATTCGGGCCTGAAGGCCCTCCCACAGGTGCTTGCGGCTCTGAAGAGATTCCCACAGCTTGCGCCTCGGGCTGCGACTCGACCGGCGTCAGCGGGATGCTCTGCACCAGCGCGAAGATCGCGACGAGGCACAGCGCCAGGATCGCCATGAAGCGCATCACGTCGGTCTGCAGGTCGCCCGCACCGCCAACGTCTGCGTCGGCGGCGCGGTTGAGGGGGTAGGCGAGCGGCGCGCGGCTCATGCCGCGTCCCCGCGCAGGTGTTCTTCGATGCGCTGCAGGCTCTGGCGCATCTCGGAGGTATCGGCGCGCGCGGCCTTGTCGTACTCGTGGGTCAGCCTGGAGCCGAGTGTCATCGTCTTGTACACGCGCATCAGGTAGCCGCCGATGCCACCGAAGATCGTCGTCGACAGTGCGAGCAGGATGCCACCGTCGATCATGCGTTCGAGCATCGCGAACGCGCCCTGTGCCATGGCGGCGTCGCGATCGCCGAGCGCGAAGATCAGCGCGCTGCGCATGCCGATCGCCGTCCAGATGACACCCGTGCCGAAGAATAATGTCGTCCAGATGTCGGCCAGGTGATCGAGCTGTACGACCTGGTTGATGGGCTTCGAGGTTTCCAGCGCATGACGCAGCCGCCCGAGCGTGACGAAGTAGGCGAGCAGCAGCCCGGCAAATACGGGTATCGACAGCCCGAGGTTGGTGTATGCCCAGTGCAGCCATTCGCCCGGGCTGCTGATGGCCGAGTCCTCGAAGTAGAGGACGCCGGCCCGGCTCAGGACATAGAGTGCCGCCGCGCCGCCGATCAAGGTGCCCAGTGCGCCGGCGGCAAGGCCTTTGACGAATACGAGGGTGCGGTTCACGGCCTCACGCTTCGCTCAGCGCGCCGCGGCGCACGCCGTGCAGGTTGCCTCGAGTACGAGCTCGACCTCGTGGTAGAGCTGGTCGGCCCGGTAGTAGCCCTTGTTGTCCAGGCTGACCTTGAGCAGGCCGCGCTCCTTGTCCGACAGTTCACGCTCCATGTCGAACAGGACCTTCTGCTTGTTGGGGCAGGTGTGCGAGCAGTTGTTGTAGTCGCCCCTGAGCGACATGAACTTTACGTTGAAGTAACGGTTGTAGTAGTTCTGCGCCTGGCGGGTACTCAGCAGGCCCTGGTCGCTCGACCAGACGAGAAACTCGCTGAATGCGCGCTTGTTCTCGGGTTTGGGGTCGCCCTCGCCGGCACCCAGCAGGGTGTCGTAATAGCGGTCGAAGTGCGCATGGCAGCCGTTGGCCAGCGCGCCTTGTGCCTCGTCGATCGCGGTCGCCAGGTTCCTCGACTGCGGGCCGCTGCAATCCGGCGTGTTCGACGCGCAGGACGCGAGAAACAGGGCGGCGAGAATGATGATCAGGTTGGTTCGCATCGTGCTACTCCCTTATTGTTCCAGCGGGCTGCGGTACGCCTGCTCGAGGCTGCCCGGCGGCGGGCCCGCGACGATCGCCGTCGCGTCTGATTCGCCGAACAGGATCGTCTTCACGCCGCCGACGACTTCGATCATTTCGGGGGTGATGATCCCGAATGACTGGTTGAGCTGCTCCATGAGCGTGGCGCGCGCAATTTCCTGGCGCGTTCGCTGGATCAGCTGGCTGGTCTCCTCCATGTCGAGGTAGATGTCCGACGCCAATACCGCAAGCGACTGGTCGCCTTTGGCGCCGGACGTGGCGACCAGCGTGTAATACTGTTTGAAACGCTCCGACAGGCGCATGCCCGATCGGCCGCGCAGCGCAGGTGCCGACTGGACTGTCGCCGGGCTGGCATCATTTCCAACGAGGGTTTCCTGCAAGGTCCAGGGCGTCATCTTGCGGCCAAGTTCATTGCGCAGGCCTTTTTCCAGGCTGTTGCGCGTATTGTTGACCGTGTGTTCCATGTCGGGCAGTCGCTCTTCCATGATCGTCAGCATCTCGAGATAGGTCGAACCAATCTGGCGTGCGAGGCGCTGGCACCCGGCATCGCCGTCGGCCCCGTCGCACTTGCTTTCGATGTAGAGTTCCTGCTGCTGATCGAGTCGCCCGATGACTTCCTGCAGGCCGGTTTCCATGTCACGCGCAACGTTACCGGTCTGCTTCAGGTCTTCGACGACCGTAGTGGGGAAGAGCCGGATGGTCGGCGTGTTAGCCAGCGCGTCCTGTGTGACGACGCAGGTGAAGGCGATGAACAGGATGGTCAGGCAAATGACATACAAGGTGCGCCGCGGTGCGGTTTCTTTCCTTGTTGCCTGCGCATCTCGGGGGGCGTTTCTCATGACGCGATCCTCGCGGTGGGTGTTGCTGAGAAACTACGCAGGGATCAATGAACGCAAACTGAACGTGCGCTGCGTCACATCCGTATAAGCCCCTATTGCAGTTCGTAATGCGAATCATTATCATTTGTGCCACTTATAAGGGAATAGCGAAAAAAACAGTAAGTTACGTAGCTTCATGGCAATCAACGGCAACACACTGGCAACCCTGAAACGCGGCGAAAAAGGCGTGATTCGCGCCGTCGAGACGCAAGACCCGCATGTCCAGCGCCTTATGGTGCTAGGCCTCGTCGAGGGCGCCGAGGTCGAGCACACGAGTTCGGCGATCGGCGGCGATCCGCTCGAATTCCGGTTGTTCGGCAAGGGCATTTCGCTGCGCCAGGAGCATGCACGCTTTTTCCATGTCGCGCTCGTAGGGGCAGGTGACTAAACCCGCCGAAATACGTGTTCCCGCCAACGAGATAACCGTAGCGACGCGCTCAGATGCGAGTGTCGCGGTTGTCGGCAGCCCGAACACCGGCAAGAGCACACTGTTCAATCGCCTGACCGGGCTCAAGCAACGCATCGGCAACTACCCCGGCGTTACGGTCGAACGCCACGTCGGTACCCTGACCGCAGACGGCAGGTCGATAGAACTCGTCGACCTTCCCGGCACGCATTCTCTGAGCGCGCATTCACTCGAAGAGCGCACGGCCGTAGACGTCATTTTCGGTCGCATGCAAGGCACGCCGTCGCCCGACGGTATTCTCGCCGTACTCGATGCCACGAACCTCTACCAGGGCCTGTTCCTCGTGCAGCAGCTCACCGAGCTCGAGTTGCCGATGGTCGTTGCCCTGACCATGACCGACGCGGCGGAGCAGGGCGGCATCACGGTCGACACGGCCGAACTCAGCGCGATGCTCGGTGTGCCGGTTTACCCGGTCGTCGCGACCACGGGTGCCGGGCTCGAGATGCTGCGCATGGCGCTCGCCAACATTCGCGACATCACACCGCCGCGCCGCATGCGGGTGTGGCCCGAGTTGGTTGAGGCGGCAAAGGAACTCGCGCAGCACGCCCTCGAACCGCTGCGCTTCGCCGAAGTCGAGCGGCTACTCATCGACGGTCCGACGGAAGCCAACGAGGCGGTCGTCGCCAAACTCGGCGACGACGCAGTGGCGCGCATCGATGCGACGCGCAGGGCATTGTTCGAAGACGAGCCGCCGATCGCGCGCGATGCGCGTATTCGCTACGCATGGGTACGTGACGTGCTCGACAAGGTACAAAAGACGGCACCGGTCTATGTGACCTGGCGCTCGCGTATCACGGACTTCGTCAACCGGCCGGTCCCGGGCACGATGGGGCTGTTTGTCGTCATGGCGATCGTGTTCCAGGCCGTGTTTGCCTGGGCGACGCCGCTCATGGACGTGATCGACGGCGCGACCTCGGCGCTGAGCGCGGGCGTGTTCGAGGCGCTCGGTGATAACGCCTTTTCGAGCCTGCTTGCCGACGGCGTCATTGCGGGCGTCGGCAGTGTCGTCATCTTCCTGCCGCAGATCCTGATCCTGTTCGTCTTCATCATCGTGCTCGAGGACTCCGGGTACCTCGCACGCGCCGCCTACCTGATGGACCGCACGATGCGCTCGGTCGGATTGTCGGGCCAGTCCATCATCCCGATGATCTCGAGCTTCGCCTGCGCCGTGCCCGGCATCATGGCGACGCGCGTGATTCCGAATCGCCGCGATCGCATCGCAACGATCCTCGCCGCCCCGTTCATGACCTGCTCGGCCAGGCTGCCCGTCTACGCACTGCTGATTGCCGCATTCGTGCCGGCGACGAGCGTCGGGTTCCTCAACCTGCAGGGACTCGTGCTGTTCGGGCTGTACCTGTTCGGCATCGTGATGGGCATCCTGACGGCGCTGGTCATGCGCAAGACGGCGCTGCGCGGGCCCAAGCCGCCGTTTGCGCTGATGTTGCCCGAGTTCCGGCGCCCGAACCTGCAGACCGTCGGGATCCAGCTGCTCGGTCGGGCCACGGTATTCCTGCGGCGCGCGGGTACGGTCATCTTCGCCGTCACCGTAATCGTCTGGGCCCTGCTTTATTTTCCGCGCGCGGACGACATTCCGGCCGGTGTCGACGACAACATGGCCGCGGCCATCCAGATGGAGCAGAGCTGGCTCGGGCGCGCCGGCAAGGTCGTCGAGCCGGCCTTCGAGCCGCTTGGCTGGGACTGGAAAGTCTCGTCGGCGGTCATCGCGAGTTTTCCGGCTCGTGAGGTCGTCGTCGCCGTGCTCGGCACCGTATACGCGGTCGGCGACGAGGCGGACGAGGGGACGCTTGCGGGCCGCCTGAAATCCGCGACCCGGCCGGACGGCAGCCCCGTGTTCACACTGCCGATGGTCATCGGACTGTTGATCTTCTATGCGCTATGCCTGCAGTGCGCCGCGACCATCGCGATCATCCGGCGCGAGACCAATACCTGGCGCTGGCCGATTTTCGCGTGGACCTACATGACGGTCCTCGGCTACGTCGGCGCGCTCATCGCATTCCAGGTCGGTAGCGCGTAACGGCCGCCGGCGTCAGAGTTCGCGCAGCCTGCGCGCCGCTTCCTCGAGCGTCGCATCGTCCTTGCCGAAACAGAAGCGCAGGCGCGTTCCAGTAAACGGCGTGTTGCAGAACACGGTCAGCGGTATCGACGCCACCCCGATGTCGCGCGTCCACCGCTCGGCGACGCTCGCGTCCGCTTCGTCGCTGATTGCGCCGTAATCAAGCAATTGGAAGAACGTGCTGCGTGCCGGGCGAAAGCGGAAGCGCGATCCATCGAGGAGCTCACAAAAACGATCGCGCTTGGCTTCGTAGAACGCGGGCAGGTTCGCGCACCAGTCCATGTGGTCGCGGAGAAAATCCGCAACACCACACTGCATCGGCGTGCTTACGGCAAACGTCGTGAACTGGTGGATCTTGCGGAACTCTGTAGTCAGTGCGGGCGGGGCGGCGCAATAGCCGAGCTTCCAGCCCGTGGCATGCACGGTTTTGCCGAAGGACGAGATCACGAGCGAGCGCTCCCAGAGTTCGTCGTGACTGACGAGGCTGCGATGCGGTTCGTTTTCGAACACGATGTGTTCGTAGACCTCGTCCGCAAGGATGTAACAGTCGGTGTCGCGCACGAGATCGGCCAGCGTATCGAGGTCGGCCCCGGACAGGATTGCGCCCGTCGGATTATGCGGAAAGTTGATGACGATGAGTCTCGTCCTGGCGTTGATTGTATCGCCGATTCTCTGCCAGTCGGGATGAAACTCGCCGTCCTCGTCGACGAGCATCGGCACGTGACGCGGGATTCCCCCGGCGAGCGCGATGGCCGGCTCGTAGGAGTCGTAGGCCGGGTCGAGGACGATGACCTCGTCGCCGCGGTGGACCATGGCCGTGATCGCGCTGAACAGTCCTTCGGTCGCGCCCGTTGAGACCGTAATTTCGCGCTCGACGTCGAGCGTGCGTCCCTGGAAGCGCCGCGTCTTGTCGGCGATGACCTGCAGCAAGCCGGGTACGCCCGGCATGGGTGCGTACTGGTTGGCGCCGTGCTCCAGGTGCCACGTGATGCGATCGGTGAGTTCCTGCGGTGGATCGAAGCTCGGATAGCCCTGCGAAAGATTAATCGCGCCGGTTTCCGCGGCGAGCCGGCTCATGATCGCGAAGATCGAAGTGCCCGTTCGCGGCAGCTTGCTCGTAGGGGTTCGCGTCATGAGACAACGCGTTTCATGGGCATGCGACGGGCGCATCGAGCAGCGCCTGCGTTGCCTCGTCAGGTTCGGCAGCCGCCGGGCTGCCCGCATCGAATACGACGCGCCACTGGCCGTCGTCGTGCAGGCGCCAGACCGAGTTGAACGTGCCCCAGCGTTCCTGCAAGTCGCCATCCTCATCCGTGCCGACGACGCGATAGGGTCCGCGCGACAAGGCCAGCTTGCCGTCATCGAGCACCTCGACGAATTGCGGTCGCCAGGTAATTTGCGGCCCGTCGTCTTCGAAGAAGACCTGCCAGGCGTCGGATATTTCGTTTATGCCGCGCAGCGTACTCGCGCTGATGAAACGCGCATCGGGGTCGAGGTAAGAGCGAAACGCGTTCATGTCTCGTCGCTCCACCGACAGGCTGAATCCGATCTCGCGGCAGCGCACCTCGGCGGCCGGATCGGCGAGGGCCGGCGCGGAGACGACAAGGCATATCAGGGCGATCATCGGAATTCGCATGCCGGTTATAGTAGCGTGAACGAGGCGCGCGTGGGTCAGGGGTGATGCGTCACTTACGGCGGTGTGGAGCCGTTCACAGCATCGCTTTAGCCGGATTGAAGGCCCAAATCCTTTGCTGTAACATGCGCGTCCCGCGGTCGGGGCGTGGCGCAGCCTGGTAGCGCACTTCGTTCGGGACGAAGGGGTCGGAGGTTCAAATCCTCTCGCCCCGACCACTACACAAAAAGGTGACAGTCACCCTAATTCCGGCGGAATTAGGGTGACTGTCACCTTTTTGTTTGGTCGCGAACCTCGAAGATACAATCGTCGAGCTCTTTGGCGGGCACCTCGTCGAGCCATTCGGGCTTTCTGAAGCCGCGCTTGATGCCGCGTGCGAACTTGCCGATCTGCGCGCCGTCGACGATGCGGTGATCGAATGTGCCGGTTAACGGCAGCATCCAGCGGGTCACGATCTCGCCGTTGCGCACGACAGCCTTCTCTTCCATCTTGCCGAGCACGATGACGCAGGGCACCTTGGCGGCCGGCATCAGCGACGTCATGCCGGTGTTGAGTCCGAAGCTGCCGATGTCCGAGACGACGAACGAACCAAAGCTGTGGGCGGAAAGCCCCAATGCCTTGATCTCCATACCCATGTCGACCGTGATCCACTTGAGCAGGCGGAAGACGGGCCGGCGCAGGGGCCAGGGAAACCGGTTCAGGACATACTTGTTCTTCGCCGCCTTGATCTCCGATCCGGCGCGGCTCTTCTTGGCCTTGCTGCGTACCTCGGCCGCGATGTCCGAGACGGGGCGCGCATGCGCGTCGCGAATGATGGCGGCCGTCACGCCGGTGTCGCCACCGACCTGCACGGGCAGCATCACGTCAACGTGTTCGCGTCCGACGACGGCGCCGCGCCGTATAAAGCAGTTCATCTCGGGCACATCGAAGGCGACGGCGCGCGCGAGTACGACTGTCGTCAGGTGGACCAGCGTGAGCTTCACGCCCTCCTCGCGCTTGCGATCGAGGAACTTCTTGGCCTCGGTCACATCGATGTCGAGCGTGCCGTAAACGCGCGAGTCGGTCGGCGTCGTGTAAATGGCGGCGGCGGTCACCCGCCAGGGAGTATTGAAGCGATCCATGCCGGGTACCCTAGGAGCGTCGCTGGATGGCGAACCCGGCGAGCGAGATCAGCGCCTGCCGATAGTCATTCTCCGGCAAGCCGGCCAGTGTCGCGATCGCGGCATCGGCGGCGGCGCGCGCCCGCATGGCCGTGTATTCGAGCGCGCCCGTGGCGCGGATGACGTCCCGGATGTCGTCGAGTTGCTCGAGACCGCCTTCGAGGATGGCGTTGCGAATCAACTCGCGCTGAGTCTCCGATCCTTCCCGCATCGCATAAATGAGCGGCAGCGTCGGTTTGCCTTCGGCGAGATCGTCGCCGAGGTTCTTGCCCAGTTCGTCCGCGGAGGCCTCGTAGTCGAGTGCATCGTCGACGAGCTGGAACGCCGTGCCCAGGTGCCGCCCGTACTCGATCATCGCGGTCTCGTCCTGCGCGCCTCGCCCGGCAAGGATCGCGGCAATCTGCGCGCCGGCCTCGAACAGCCTGGCGGTCTTGCGATAGATGACCTGCTGGTAGTCGTCCTCGCTCGTGTCCGGGTCGTGCACGTTCATGAGCTGCTGCACTTCGCCGGCCGCGATCGTGTTGGTGGCATCGGCGAGGATCCGCATGACGTGCATATCGTCGATGTCGACCATCATCTGGAACGAGCGCGAATACAGGAAATCGCCGACGAGAACGCTGGCCTGGTTGCCGAACACGGTGTTGGCCGAGTCCTGGCCGCGGCGCCGGTCCGAGGAGTCGACCACGTCGTCGTGCAGCAGCGTGGCCGTGTGGATGAACTCGATGATCGCCGCCGCGCGCACGTGCTGTTCGCCCTCGTAGCCGAAAGCCCTGGCTGCGAGCAGGACGATCAGAGGCCGCAACCGCTTGCCGCCGCTCATGACGATGTACTCGGATACCTGCGATACGAGCGCGACGTCGCTCTCGAGGCTGCCTCGTATCAGCCGGTTGACGGCTTCCATGTCCTCGCTCGCGAGCGCCGCAACGTCGTCGAAGCTGACGGAATCGGGTTTGATTTCGGCCAGTTGCATAATATTCACGATCATGCCTGAAAGCCGCGGTCATGGCGAGATTGGCAAGGCGTTGCGGACAACGCGGTGGCTTCTGCAAGCCATTGAAAATCACAGAGATTTTCACAGGCTGTAACATTGACCCGGGGCGGCGGAATCTATAGAATTCCCGCTCTTTCGTGGCGCCAGCCATTGTCTCGCCTGCGCGGCGGACGCGCCTAGCCACAAAAACGTCATATATCTCAGCAGGTTGCGAAAGATGCGGCCTGCCAGTTGGAGCAAGCATCATGTATGCGGTTTTTCGCAGCGGCGGTAAACAGTATCGCGCGGCCAAAGGCGATGTCCTACGACTCGAAAAAATCGAGGCGGACGAGGGTGCCACGGTAAAATTCGAAGAAGTGCTGCTTGTCGGCGAAGGAAGTGAAGTCAAGGTCGGCAGCCCGTTGCTCTCCGGGAGCTCGGTCAGCGGCAAGGTCGTCCGCCAGGGCAAGAGCAGGAAGGTCCCGGTGGTGAAGTTCAAGCGCCGCCAGAACTACCTGCGCCAGGGTTCGCATCGCCAGTTCTTTACCGAGGTAGAGATCACCGGCATCACAGGCGGCTCGGCGAAGAAGTCTGCGCCGAAAAAGACCGAGGATACGGACAAGCCGGCTGCCAAGAAAAAGGCAGCGGCGAAGAAGCCGGCCGCGAAGAAGTCGGCTTCCGGGGATAAGAAAAAGCCGGCGGCCAAGAAAAAGGCTGCCCGCAAAAAGGCTGATTGAGATAATCTATTAACGAAGCCCGGGCTCGAGCCCGGGTGATGAGACAGACAGGTACGGGACATTGGCACATAAGAAAGCAGGCGGCAGCAGTAAGAACGGTCGCGATTCGGAAAGTAAGCGCCTCGGCGTCAAGATCTACGGCGGCCAGAAGGCCGTCGCCGGCAACATCCTCGTGCGTCAGCGCGGCACGCGTTTCCATGCCGGTACCAATGTCGGTTGTGGCCGCGACCACACGCTGTTCGCCAAGAAGGACGGGCACGTGAAGTTCGAGAAGAAAGGCCCGAAGAATCGGCAGTTTGTGAGCGTCGTAGACGCCTGACAAGGCCAG
>JABDQH010000079.1 GCA_013042375.1 Woeseiaceae bacterium | reverse complement strand
AGCGCACCCGTTGCCACCGTCATCGCGAGTCGCAGCATGCCTTTCAGGCGCAGCGCAAAGCTGAGCTCCGGGTTCATCCCGGGATCCTTGCAGCGCAGCACGGCCCGCTCGCAGTCGTCGAGAAGTTCGCGAATCTCCGTCACGGCCTGGCCCAGCTCGTCGCCGTTTCGGAAGATACCGACCTTGTGCATCATGATCTCACCGAGCGCATCGCGGATCTCGTAGACGCCCCGGCCGTTGCCTTCGCGAGCCAGCCAGTCCGCCGCGCGCTTCTCTGCGGCCGCAACGGCGTCGAGGCCCAGTCCCATGTCGGCGCGTAGCGACATACCGGCCACCTGCTCGGCAACCCGACGGCCGACGATCCTGCCCGACACCAGGGTTTCCGCCAGGCTGTTGCCGCCCAGGCGATTGAAGCCGTGCATGTCCCAGCAGGCCGCTTCGCCGACGGCGTAAAGGCCGGCGAGCCCGTAGGCCTCGCCGTCCTTGTTGACGCGAACCCCGCCCATCGAATAATGCTGGGTGGGCCGCACCGGGATCAGTTCCTCGGCCGGGCTGATGCCCAGGAAGTCGCGGCAGATATCCCAGACCTCAAGCAGCTTGGTGCGCAGGTGCTGCTCGCCGATGTGGCGGATATCGAGCCACAGGTGCGGCCCGTACGGCGTGTCGATGCCATTGCCGTCGCGCATGACCTGCGCCATGTGGCGCGACACCACGTCGCGGCTCGCCAGCTCCTGCTTCGCCGGCTCGAGTTCGACCATGAAGCGCTCCAGGTTCCTGTCGAGCAGGTAGCCCCCGTCGCCGCGGCAACCCTCGGTGACCAGGATGCCGCTCGGCATCAGCGTCGTCGGGTGAAACTGCACCGCTTCCATGTTGCCAAGCGGCACGACGCCGGTGTCGAGGGCGATCGACGTGCCGGTGCCCTCGTTGATAACAGCATTGCTGGTGTACTGGCCGTAAATGCGACCGTAGCCGCCGGTGGCTATCACCGTCGCCTTGGCCAGGACGGCGAAGTGTTTGCCGGTGCGCAAACAGCGCGCCACGGCGCCGAGGCAGCGGCTGCCGTCGTGGATCAGCGACACGGCCTCGGTACGGTCGCGCACGGTGACGCCGAGACGGACGACCTCGCTATCGACCGCATACAGCGCCGCGTGTCCGGTGCCGGCGGCCGCGTAACAGGCGCGCCACTTGGCGGTGCCGCCGAAATCCCGTTGGGCGACCAGGCCGTCGTTGTCGGCCGATTCGTCGATCTCGACCTCCTCGCCCTTTATGAAATAGTGGTTCTTGCCCGCCCGCATACGGCTCCACGGCACGCCGAAATGCGCGAGCTCGCGCACCGCGACCGGCGCCTCGTCGGCGAAGATGTTGGCGACCTCCTGGTCGGCGCCCCAGTCGGAGCCGCGCACCGTGTCGAGGAAATGCACGGTCGCGTTGTCGCCTTCGGCCCTGGCGCAATTGGCGAGTGACGCCTGCATGCCGCCCTGCGCGGCGCAGCTGTGGCTGCGCCGTGGCGGCACCAGCGACAGGATCAGCACTTCGTGGCCGGCCGCCGCCGCCTCGATCGCGCAGCGCTCGCCCGCGAGCCCACCGCCGATGACCAGGACGTCCGTCGTAATGAGTCGACTCATGTGCCGCTATCTCCGAGCAGGAACGCCAGCGGCGGATCCATCCAGCCGGCCAGCACGATCAGCGTCAGCGAACCGATACCGAGCACGACCCAGAAAATCACCTGCTCGATGCGGTGCATCGTCTGCCGGGACATCCAGAGATCCGCGCCCCACTTGATCGCCAGGCGGTACAGTCCGACGCTGGCGTGGAATTCGACGCACAAGAGCAATACGGCATACGGCAGCCACAGGCCGGCACCGACACGAGCCAGCGTTGATGACGACTCGATTCCCGCGATATCGCCATACAGCGGCGTGAAAATGTCGAGAGTCAACAGCACCAGGTGAAAGCTGCCGAGTACCAGCATGACCATGCCGGTGCGCACCTGCCAGATCCACAAAAGCGACTCGGTGTGCGGCCGGAATGGCGAATACTCGGTGCGCGTCGCTACCTTCTCGCGCCCCGACCGGTTCAGACCTTTTGCAAGCTTGAGAATCTGTTTGCGCTCGCGAAGCTGTGCCGGAATTTTGCGAGACGCAAGCGCCGCATGCACCAGGAACAGCGTGAAAATGACGATGATCGTCGGCTGCGCGATGTAATAGTCCTCGAGCGCTCCGGCAAGCCAGTCGAAGCCGCGCGCGCCGGTCAGAATCGAGCCTACCAGCACCACGTGACCCCACATGAACAGTGCGAGGACCAACCCCGTGCCGCCGCTGAGTAATTCGTAAACAAGCTCGCGACGCGCCGCTGATCGAGCCGCGGCGCGTTCGGGCAATATTTCTGCAGGTTTGCTTGCCACGATTACGGATTGAGCTGTGAGATTATTTCCGGGTTTTGCTCGCGCTCGGCGAGTACGGTGTGACAAACGTCGCAGTCCTTGGAGATCACCTCGCGATCTTCTGTCCGCAGACGCCGGCCGTGGCAGCGGAAGCAACCTTCCGAAGTCTCGTGCCCGATATGCTCGGGATACGTGTTCCACCACACTTCCATCTCCGGAAAAACATTAACCGAATAGATGTCGCCCAGTACGTTCGCCGCGGCCTGGATGTCGTCCTGACGTTCAGCCGCAAGGTCCGGGTAGTTCTCAGCGTAATAACCGGCCAGCTGTGTCGTGATGCCGTCGCGAGCGGCCTCGTGCGACGGGAACTCGGCGTCGATGATGCGCAGCCCTTCCTTCTTGATGAAAGGCAGCGTGCGGTCGATCAAGCCGTCGCGAAGCGCGACGTCGATCTCGTAACCGGGCGGCCGGTACTTGTGGCTCGGCCGGTTGTGGCAGTCGACGCAGGCCATTTCGCGCCACAGGCCCTCGTCCTCGGGCGCCTTGCGATCCCGAAAAACCTTGGTCTCGCCATCTTCGCCGTGCGTGTACTCGACCTCCCAGATCGTCTCGCGGGTCTCGTCGGAGCGATAGCGAATCTTGACGTCGCGGTCGACGTGCCAGTGGATACCGTGCGAGCGCTGGCCGGCCAGGCCGCCCACCTTGAGCAACAGCGCCGTTGTCAACTCGGTGTTGGCCTCGTCCTCGTCATAGTGCTTGCGTATGTCCAACTTGTCGCCAACGAATCGTGTAGGCCAGTGGCACTGCTCGCAGGTCTCCTGCGCCGGGCGCAGATCGTGCAGCGGCGTCGGTATCGGGCGCGGATAGAGATCGAAGGCGACAGCGACCAGCTGCCAGGCGCCATCCAGCTTGGACTTGACGAACCAGTCGGCTCCGGGGCCGATATGGCAGTCGGCGCAGCTGACCCGGGAATGCGATGATCGCTGGTAAGCCGTGTGCTCCGGCTGCATCACCGTATGACAGGCCATGCCGCAGAAATCGACAGACTCCATAACCTCGACGCCTTTGTAGGTGGCGCCGGCAACGACGACGATGTTCACCATCGTTGCGCCGAGAAAGATCATGGCCCAGCGTCGGGTCTTCGGATGGTTCAGGTCGAATACCGGCAGAAGCGGCGTCGACTCGCCGCCCGGCATGCGCCGGAGGCTGCGGCGGTAGAGAACTGCTCCGATCGGGATCAGGATGAGCCCTATGACGAAGATGGCCTGCAGTATCAGGTAGGTCAGAATCCCGAGATACGGCCCGCCCTCGAACCCAAGC
>JABDQH010000069.1 GCA_013042375.1 Woeseiaceae bacterium | reverse complement strand
CATCGAGGCACTGGAGCGTGGCGGGCATGGCTGTATCAGCGCAACGGCCAACCTCAATGCGCGCGATATCGCGGACGTTATCCGTCTCTACGACAAGGGAGATACCGACGCGGCGCGGGCGCTGCATGACAAGGTCGTGCGGTTTCGCAAGGCTGTTGAGGCCCATGGCCCCATCCCCGCGCAGAAACGCCTGCTGGCGATATCGACGGGCGACGCACGCTGGGCGACCGTGCGGCCGCCGCTCACCGCGATGCCGCAGGACGAGGGCGAATCGCTCGCGGCGCGGCTCGAGGACGAGTTCGGCGACGTACTAGGGCACGGATAGCCCTGTGCCGCGGAGTACAGGGATGTGCGGCAGCGGCCTGCCTCAGTGAGGCCGGTAGGGCCTCAGGAAATGCACGACGATGCCGAGCAGCAATAGCGCGAGCGAGCCCCACATCGACAGGCGCCAGTAGCTCGTGGCCGGCTCGAGGATCTCGAAGTCCTCGATGTAGATGGTCTCGCAGGCGCCGTTGCCCTTGTCGGTGCGCGTCGTGCTCGTGCCGCGCATGCTGCCACCGTCGCTCGTGTAGCTGGCCAGGTAGCCCTTGACCCGGATCTGGTCGCCGATCCTGACTTTCTTCACCTGCCGTCTGACGAAATCGTCATCGGAGAGCAGGTGATTGTTGGATAGCTGGGTCATGTCGAACGCATCCCACGCCACCTGGTCGCGTGTCTTGACGTTGCACGTGAAGATGCCGTTCCAGAAGCTGATCTTGTGCAGGCGCTCGTTCGCCGGGTTGTCGCCCCAGATCACGCACACGTCGAGCATGTTCAGGTGGTCTTTGGCGAGGGCATGCATGCGGCTGTTTTCGTCGTGATGATGCCGGTACGACACGATCATGCCCG
Source organism: Woeseiaceae bacterium (assembly GCA_013042375.1). Lineage (GTDB taxonomy): Bacteria > Pseudomonadota > Gammaproteobacteria > Steroidobacterales > Woeseiaceae > UBA1847. Next base: position 1,186 of record JABDQH010000069.1, on the reverse strand, counting down.
TGATGTCGTACGCGTACTCGGGCTCGACGCGATACTGCACGTCGTTGTACTCGACCTCGAAGGGCCGCTTGCTGGTTGCGGTTTGTCGCGGTTCGTCCTGCAAGGCGGGAACGTAGTCAATTTCGCCGGGGATCTCGTTGCGATTCCAGAACGAGACCAGCAGCCAGATGGCACTCACGGCGATAAGGATGTTGTTCGCTTTCATCTGGATATGTATACGGGCACGTCGACGTCGAGAATATCAAGGATGCGAGAGCCCGGATGAGACCGTGATCTCGTTCGTCGAACGTCGACCCGATTATTTCAGAGCGCTCAACCCTTGATGCAGATGACGGGTTCGAGCCGTGCGACTTTTGTCGCGAGTCCGCTCTGGTCGGCAATATTGACGACTCGGTCGACGTCCTTGTAGGCGAGCGGCGCTTCCTCGGCGACGCCGCGCGACGAGGGACTGCGAATTACGATGCCGCGATCGGCCAGGTCGTCGATCACCTGGCGTCCGCCGAAGCGCTTGCGAGCCTGACGGCGGCTCATGGCGCGGCCCGCGCCGTGGCAGGCCGAACTCAGCGACAGCGTTTCCCCTTCGCGGGTGCCGGCGAGAATGTAAGACGCAGTACCCATCGAACCGCCGATCAGCACGGGCTGCCCCGCACCGGCGAGGTCTTCGTCGAGGTCGGGGTTGCCCGGGCCGAACGCCCTCGTCGCGCCCTTGCGATGCACGTACAGTTCACGCTCCACGCCGTCGACGACGTGTGACTCGACCTTGCAGATGTTGTGCGATACGTCGTACAGCAATTCGAGCTGCGCGCGCGGCAGGAACCGGCCGACGACGTTACGGGTCAGGTGCGTGATGATTTGGCGATTGGCGAGCGCGCAGTTCATGCCCGCGCGCATCGCGCCGAGGTAGCGTTGCCCGAGCTCGGAACGAATCGGCGCGCAGGCCAGCTCGCGGTCTGGCAGATCGATACCATGGTCGGGCGCCGACACGAGCATCTCGCGCAGGTAGTCGGTACCGATCTGATGCCCGAGCCCGCGCGAGCCGCAGTGGATGCTGATGACGAGGTCGTCTTCCGCGATGGCAAATTGCCGCGCTATGTCGGAGTCGAAGACGGTCGCGACGCGCTGCACTTCGAGGTAGTGATTGCCGGAACCCAGCGTGCCCATCTCGCGCCGCTGCCGGCGCTTGGCA
>JABDQH010000055.1 GCA_013042375.1 Woeseiaceae bacterium | reverse complement strand
CCGATGACCGTGGCGCTGTTTACACCCCCGGCCGGCTCGCCCGAACCGGGCTCGATGATGTGGTGGTAGCGCACGCCGTCTTCCTCGAAGTAGCGCTCGTAGTCGCCCGAGGTCGAGATCGCCTCATCGCTGAGCGGCAGGTGCATGGCGGCACCCTCCCCGCGAGGATCGCGAATGGCGACCAGCCAGGGCCGGCCACGCCGGTCGCCTAGCAGGCGCGAGTCCCCGCCTGCGGTCACGACGCCCTGCCCGATACCGTGTTTGCGCAAAATCTCGAAGCCGCGCTCGACGACGTATCCCTTGGCGATGCCGCCCAGGTTGATGCGCACGCCTTCCTCCGCGAAGAAAATCGTGCTGCTGGTTTTGTCCAGTTTGACCAGTTGGTAATTAATGAAGCGGCGCTCGTCCTCGACGGTTTCGGCGTCGGGCCGCGTGCCCGCGCGAAAATCGTAGTGTTGCCCGACGCTGTCGAAGGTAATGTCGAACGCTCCGCGCGTCAGGACCGACACGTCGAGGGCGCGTTGCACCAGCGAGAAGAGCTCCTGACCGGCCGCGACAGGAGCATCGGCCGCTTCGCGGTTGATTTTCGAGATTTCGCTCCCATCTTTATAAGTGCTCATGAGGCGATCGATGCGATCGGCCTCTGCAAATACCGCTGCGAGCGCCCGGCGGCCGGCTTCGGGGTCGTCGCTCCAGAGGTAAACGCTCACCTCGGTGCCCATCATCGGGCGGGCATCGCCGATCCACTCGGCCGACGCCACCGGGGATGCCGTCAAAACCAGAAGCGCTGCTAGTGTTGGCCCAAGCCCGGAGTTATGCTTGGCGAGATAACCAAACAAGAAGGAGCGGGACAGTGTCATTCCTGATTTTCCTGGCAATCATTGCGGCAATTGTGTTCTGGGCGATCAGCATTTACAACCGGCTGATCAACGAACGAAATCGCGTGCGCAACGCATTTGCGCAGATCGACGTGCAGCTTACGCGGCGCCACGACCTGATCCCGAATCTCGTCGAAGCCGTCAAGGGCTACATGAAGCATGAGCGCGAGACGCTCGACGCCGTCGTCAAGGCGCGCAACACGGCGGTGGCGGCACTCGAGGCCGCCAAGGCCGATCCCGCCAACGCAGCCGCCATTCAGGAACTCGGCGCCTCCGAAGGTGCGCTCGGTTCCATCCTCGGCCGCCTGTTCGCGCTGTCCGAAGCCTATCCGGATCTCAAGGCCAGCGAGAACATGATGCAGTTCCAGGAAGAGCTCGCCACGACGGAAAACAAGGTCGCGTTCTCACGCCAGGCCTTCAACGATGCCGTCATGGGCTACAACAACACGGCCGAGAACTTCCCCAACAACTTCATCGCGAACTGGTTCAAGTTCGAGCTCGCGAGCTTCCTCGAAATAGAATCCGAAGAAAAACGCGAGGTGCCGGAAGTCCAGTTCACCTGATCCCGCTTCGCTGAGCGCGAATCGTGAACTTCTTCGACGCACAGGATCGGGCACGCCAGGCGTCTCGACGGCTGGTGTTTGCCTACGGTCTGGCGACGGTTTTCATCGTCCTTGGCGTGACCGCCATCGTCGCATTCGCGCTCTATAGTTTCACCGACCTGGGCTACGGCTACACGGTCGGTCAATTTATCGCCAACAATTCAGGCACGCTCGTTGCCGCGGCGGTGCTGACGGCCCTGTTCATTTTCGGGGCCAGCCTGTTCAAGACCGCCGCGCTGTCCTCGGGTGGCGGCGCGGTGGCGCGACAGCTCGGCGGCACGCTCGTGCCCGCCGACGTGCAGGATCCGCTGCGGCGGCGCCTGCGCAACGTCGTCGAGGAAATGGCGATCGCATCGGGCGTGCCCGTACCCGAGATCTACGTGCTCGAGGAGGAAAGCGGCATCAACGCCTTCGCCGCGGGATACTCGCCGAGCGACGCCGCGGTCGCGGTCACGCGCGGCACGCTCGAACTGCTCGAACGCGATGAGCTGCAGGGCGTGATCGCGCACGAGTTCAGCCACATCCTGAACGGCGACATGCGCCTCAATATCCGCCTCATGGGCGTGCTGTTCGGCATCATGGTGCTCGCACTGATCGGGCGGCTCATCGTGCGCGGCGGTCACCACGCGAGCATCGTCTCGAGCCGCCGCGACCGCAGCGCGCCGGTCGTATTGATCATCGGGCTCGGGCTCGTGATCCTGGGCTGGATCGGCATGTTCTTCGCGCGTGTCATCAAGGCCGGTGTGTCGCGCCAGCGTGAGTACCTGGCCGATGCCTCGGCCGTGCAGTTCACGCGCCAGTCGCGCGGCATCGCCAACGCGCTCAAGAAAATCGGCGGCTATAGCCATGGTTCGAAGATCGAAGCCGCGGACCCGGAAGAAGTCAGCCACATGCTGTTCGGCTCGGGCTCGAAGCTGTCCGGCATGTTCGCGACGCATCCGCCTCTCGTGGAGCGCATCCAGGCGCTGGATCCGAACTTTGCGGCCGGCGATTTTCCGCAGGTCGAGCGGCCGCGTTTCCGCGGCGATGACCGGGACCGCCCGGCCGGCGTCTCCGACTTCGCGCCCGACGTGACGACGGCGCTCGCGGCCGGCGGGGCACAGGCGCTCGCCGAGTCCATCGCCGAGACTGTCGGCCAGCCCGAGAACGAGCACGTCAAATACGCACAGCATTTGAGGCAGTCGATCCCCGACTCGCTGTACGATGCCGCGCACTCGGCGGAACTCGCCTACCTGTTGACGATCGCACTGATACTCGATCGCTCCGGCCGCATCGTCGATCGCCAGCTCGCGCTCGCGCGCGACCAGCTCGGCAGCGAGCGCGCCGGCGTGGTGCGCCGTTTCTACGACGAGCTGGGCGGCACCGATGCGGAATACCGGCTGCCGCTCCTCGCAGTTGCTTTTCCGGCGCTCAAGCTGCGGCCGACGCCCGAACTCAGTTACCTGGTCTCGCTCGCTACGCGCATGATCGAGATCGACGGGCAGATCGACCTCTACGAGTTCTGCTTCTACCGCATACTGATGAGCAATCTCGGCAAGGCCGTCGACCCCGCGGGCCGTCGCCGGGCAAAACGCGCGAGCAAGACCGCCATTCGCGAGTCGGCCATCGAACTGCTGCGCATCCTTGCCGACTACGGGCACGAAGACGAGCTCGTCGCGCGCGCCGCGTACGACACCGGGCTCGCCACGCTCGGCAACTGGGCGTCGGGCTTCGAGTTCAGGTCCGACCGCAGAAACACGGTGGCGTCGCTCGATCATGCGCTCGATGTGTTGCTCGGGCTCAACAGCAAGGGCAAGGAATCCCTGCTGCGCGCCATCAGTGCGACGGCCGGGCACGACGGACACCTGTCCGTGACCGAGGCCGAGCTGATTCGCGCCGTGTGCGCCACGCTCGACTACCCGTTACCGCCGATCCTCGTGCACGAGGGCCATTCATAAAAGCCCCGGGGAATTCGCGTATCATCGAACCCGAGAGCGATATCCAGGTCGGACACATCTATGAACAGTAAACGAATCCTGACCATCGTCACGTTGCTGACGCTGGCCTTTACGTCTTCGGCATTTGCCGCGACGCGCGAGGAAAAACGCGTCGCCGACGCGGCCGACGTCGTCGAGCGGCTGACTCGCATTCCCGAGAAGTCGATTCCGCCGAGCCTGCTGTCGCACGCCTACGCGGTCGCGGTCGTACCCGATGTCATGCGTGCGGCCTTCGGCCTCGGTGCGCGCCGCGGCAAGGGCATTATCGTCATCCGCCAGGACGACGAATCCTGGAGTAACCCGGCGTTCATCACGCTTACCGGCGGCAGCGTTGGCTGGCAGGTCGGCGCGGAGTCGACCGACGTCATACTCGTGTTCAAGACGCGCAAAGGCGTCGACGGCATCGCTAACGGCAAGCTCACGCTTGGCGCCAACGCCTCGGTCGCGGCCGGGCCTGTCGGCCGGCAAGGGAGCGTCGCCACCGACATCGAGTTCGAGGCCGAGGTGTACTCCTACTCACGCAGCCGCGGACTGTTTGCGGGCATCGCGCTCGAGGGTGCGGGCGTCACGATGGATCGCAAGGCCAACGCCAGGTTTTACGGTTCCCCCGATATGACCCCCGAGAAGATCTTCGCCAGTTCGCCGAATATCGCGCCCAACATCGCCAATACGTTCGTGCAGGTACTGACCGCGCAGACGCTGCGGCTGCCGAAGTCGCCGGGCATGCAGGCCGGCGCCGATGCCGATGCATCGTCGTACGAGGACGACGAGCCAGAGGTCCGCACCTTCGGCCTGCCCGGCCCCGGCGAATCCGACGACGACACGGGCTACGACCCTAACTACTGACGCGGTACCGGACGCTTGGACGAACTAATCGCGCAGGTTCAGCGGCTGGCCGAATATATCGGCCCGAACGCCTGGCTGCAGGCCGCCATCATCGCGGCCGTGTTCATCGTGGCGGGCAAGATCGCCGACTGGATCATCTCGCGCGTCATCGGGCAGTTCGCGAAGAAGTCGGACAACGATTTCGACGATCGCCTCGTCGTGCTCGTGCACCACCCCGTGTTCATGTCATTCGTGCTCGCGGGCCTCGGGCTCGCGACGCAGCGCCTCGCCCTGCCCGAATCGGCGACCTTCATCACGGTCAACCTGCTGAAGACGATCGCGATCGTCATCTGGGTCCGGGCCCTGGGCCAGCTCAACAAACTCGTCGCCGACGTACTGCGCAGGTCAGGTGGCGCGCTGGCCGCGAGCGGCATGCTCCCGCTCGTGCACAACGTTATGAAGGTCGTGCTGGTCGCGCTCGCGATCTACTTCTTCTTTATCGCGTGGGCCATCGACGTCACGGCCTGGCTGGCCTCGGCCGGTATCGTCGGCCTCGCGCTCAGCTTTGCCGCACGCGACACGCTGTCGAACCTGTTCGCCGGCGTCTCGATCATCATGGATACACCCTACAAGACGGGCGACTACATCATCCTCGACTCGGGCGAGCGCGGTGTGGTCACCGAGATCGGGCTCAGGAGCACGCGCATCCTGACGCGCGACGACATCGAGATCACGGTGCCGAACGGCGTCATGGGCAACAGCACGATCACCAACGAGGCCGGCGGCCCGCCGTCACGGCACCGTATTCGCGTTGCCGTCGGCGTCGCCTACGGCAGTGATGTCGACCAGGTGCTCGAGACGCTCGAGAACGTCGCCGGGGAAAACGAACTCATCCTCGGAGACCCCTCGCCGCGCGCACGCTTTCGCAATTTCGGCGACTCGAGCCTCGACTTCGAACTGATGGGATGGATTGCCGATCCGGCCACACGCGGGCTGGCGAAACACCAGCTCAACTGCGCCATTTACAAGACGTTCAATGCAGAAGGCATCGAGATTCCGTTCCCGCAGCGCGACCTGCACGTGCGCACGATGCCGGCTGGCGACTAACGACCCGGCGGCTCGTCTTCGTCCTCGGGCACGATCGCACCGGGCAGGTTCCCTTCGAGTTCTTCGGCCTGCGCGTCCTGCGGCGGCGGTGCCTCGCCGAACTGTGCATGATACTCGGCTTCCTGGCGCAGGCGTTCCTGCTCTGCGGCACGGCGGCGCGCCTCGTCCTGCGCCTCCTGCATGCGGCGTAGTGCGCGACGCTTTTCTTCCGACTCTGCTTCGCGATCGGCGCGGCGAGCCGCATCTTCCTCGGCCTCCACGACCCTCACCGCTTCACGTGCGTTGATGCACTCCTTGTCGTAGCGCATCTCCGGACGATCGCGCTGGCACCGCAGCATGGCCGCCTCGAGCAGCATGGGATTGTCCAGGAACTCCTGGACGCTGCGGGCACGCAACTCCTCTTTCTCACAGGCAGCCAGGCCCAGGGCAGCAATCAGCAATGGAATCAAGTACCTGGGCATCGTTGTGCACTCGCCTCGCGGGAATCGACTAATGAGTCTTGGGGGTCAGCCATGTGTAATGCCAATAATAGCAAAATTGTGGTTTCAGCCACGCGGGCCGAGTTCGCAATTTTGACACGAATCCGGATCGATCGCTTATAGTGCCCGCTGGCCGTCGAACAAAAGCGATCCGTGTCGGGACAAAGCCAGTTCAAGCTGTTGCAGCAGCGGCGTTTTGCGCCGTTTTTCGTCACCCAGTTCCTCGGTGCGCTCAATGACAACGTCTTTCGCAACGGCCTGGTCATCCTGATTACGTTCCAGGGCATCGTCATCGCCGGAATGGACCATACCCAGCTGGCCAATGTCGCCGCAGGCCTTTTTATCCTGCCCTACTTCCTGTTCTCGGCAACGGCCGGCCAGCTCGCCGACAAGTACGAGAAATCGATGCTGATCCGGCGCGTCAAGCTGCTCGAGATCGGCCTCATGGCGGCAGCCTGCGTGGCGCTCGTCACCGGGAGCTATGCGCTGCTTCTGCTGGTCCTGTTCTTCATGGGCCTGCAGTCGACCATGTTCGGCCCGGTCAAGTATGCCTACCTGCCGCAGCAACTGGCCGACGATGAGCTGATCGGCGGCAACGCGCTCGTCGAGTCCGGCACCTACATTGCCATCATCCTCGGCCTCATCGCAGGCGGCATCGCGGTGGGCGATGAAATCGCCGCCGCACTCGGCGTCAGCAAACAGGCAGTGCTCGGCGCTTGCCTCGTCGGCGTTGCCGTTACCGGTTACCTCGCGAGCCGCGAGATACCGGTGACGCGTGCCGTCGATCCCGACCTCAGGATCAACTGGAACGCGTGGCAGGAAACCTGGCATATCGTGCAGTTCGCGCGTGAGGAACGCAGCGTGTTCCTGTCGATCCTCGGTATCTCGTGGTTCTGGTTCTACGGCTCGGCCATGACGATCCAGATCCCGGCGTATACGCTCGATATCCTCAACGGCAGCGAGTCGATCACGACATTCCTGCTCGCGGCGTTCGCGGTCGGCGTCGGCATCGGCTCGCTGTTGTGCGAACGCCTCTCGGGGCACCGCATCGAACTCGGCCTGGTACCGTTCGGCGCAATCGGCATGAGCTGGTTCGCAATAGACCTGTATTTTGCAAACCCGGATGCGCATGCCGTCGCCGCCACAACGATTGCCGAGTTTCTCTCGCGTCCCGGCGGTTCGCGCATCTGGTTTGACCTCGTCATGATCGGCGCTTTCGGCGGCTTCTACAGCGTGCCGCTGTACGCCCTCATCCAGCAGCGCTCGAAACGCAGCCATCTGTCGCGCATCATTGCCGCGAACAACATCATCAATGCCGTGCTCATGGTCACCGCGGCCATCATGTCGATGGTGCTCCTGAACGCGGGCCTGTCGATACCGCAGCTGTTCTTCGTCGTCGCGGTACTCAACGTGCTCGTCGCGGTATACATCTTCTCGCTATTACCGGAGTTCCTGCTGCGTTTTCTGGCCTGGATCGTGGTTACGGTGCTGTATCGCATCAAACCGCAAGGCGTCGAAAATCTGCCCGTCAAAGGACCTGCCGTCGTTGTCTGCAACCACGTCAGCTACATAGACCCGATTATCCTGTCCGCCTGCGTCCCGCAGCCGATGCGTTTCGTCATGTGGTACAAGATTTTCCAGATGCCGCTCCTGAACTTCATCTTCAGGACGGGTAAAGCGATACCGATCGCGAGCGCGCGAGAAGATGTCGAGATCATGAACGAGGCGTTCGAGAAGGTGGACGCCGAGCTCGCGGCGGGCAGGATCGTCTGTATTTTTCCCGAGGGCGCCATCACGCGCGACGGTGAGATCGCGCGCTTCCGACCGGGCATCGAGAAAATCCTTGCGCGCCGCCCGGTTCCGGTCATCCCGGCCTCGCTGGGGCGCCTGTGGGGCAGCTGGTTCAGCCGCCGCCGCGACGGTGGCCTGCGCAAGATCCCGGGACGCTTGTTCGCCCGCATCCCGGTCCGCTTCGGCAAAGCCGTGCCGCCCTCAGAAGTGACGGCCGCCAGGCTCGAAATTCTCGTGCGCACCCTGCGCGGCGACGAGCGCTAGGGGTTCGCCACCTCGCGGCCGAGGCGCGCGCGCCACTCGTCCAGAAGCTCCTCGCGCACTCCCAGGAGGCCCGGCTGCGCGGATCCCGGGAAGCCGATCTCCGCGAGGCGCGCAAAACCATCGCCGGCCGTCAGCAGGAACGCGGAACCGGCTGCCTCGCCGCTGCCCGTAAGTATGCGGGCGGCGTGCAGCGGCCGCGGGGCAATCACGCTGTCGACCCAGTTGAGACCGAGCCGGGACAGTCCGACGCGATGCACCCACCGCGCCGTTCGGAAATAGGCGCGCGTCCCGCTGCGGGCGACGGCGATATCCTCGATCGGACCCGGAAAGGACATGCTCAGCTCACCAACCTGCCCGTCCGCGAGCGTGAGCAGGCTGGCCATGCCCGCATCGTCTGCGATGACCAGGTAGTCGCGCCGCGGCGCCTCGGCAAGCTGCCGGATCGGTCCCTCGCCCTGCCACAATCGGCTGAGCGACCAGCCGCCATCGTCTGCCCGCGCGACCTGGCGCAGCACGCCGCTCTCGCTGCCGACGAAGATACGGCCCTCGGTTGCGAACGACAGGCTACGATGCATTTCGCCGAGATCGAATTCGGCCAGGGTGTTGCCATCGGCAACGTTCAGAACGACGAGCGAAGCGCCGCGCAATACCGCGAGCTCGCCGGCCGACGGCGAGAACGCCATGTCCGCGACCGCGTCGCCCTCGATGCGTGCGGTCCACGGCAGCGGCTCTCCGCTGCCCGCATCCCAGACGCGAATGCTGTTGTCTGCCGCCGCGCTGGCAACACGCTCGCCGGTGGCGTCGGGGCGCAACGCGGTCACGGCCGCACGATGCCCCAGGTATCCGACTTGCAGGCTCAGGGCTTCGATATCGGCCGGACCGGCAGTGGCGGGCAGAATGTACACCTCGCCGGCCGGGTTGCCGATGGCGATGTCCCGCAGACCGGGCAGCGCAACCATGACGCGATCGGCAGACGATTGCCATAAAGGGTGGTCGCTCGTCGCGGCGCTGGCCGCCACCGCCGTCGATACTTCGGGTGCGCGCCAGAATCGCATCATGCCCTGCGCAGACCCCGTCAAAACCACGGTTTCGTCCTCACTCAAGGCCAGCATCGTAGCGCCAGCCCGGCCGCGCCGGACCCCGACTGCCGGGCCGACGATGCGTCCGTCGGCGGCGCCGAACGCCTGGTAGCCGGCCTCGGCGCGCCCCGCGAGCACGAGGGCGCCGCTCGACGAGAAGACCAGCTGCCAGTCGCCATCGGCGAACTCCTGTACGAGCGGCGACTGCGATTGCCCGACCTTCCACACGGTGACGCCGGACCTGCCGTGCACGGCGCCCAGGGTCTCACCGCCGGCAGCCAGTTGCAGCACGCTGGGCTGCAGCGGCAGGTCAATCTGCGCCGCCATCTCGCCGCTGTCCAGATCCCAGACGCGGACCGCCCGATCGTAATCGGCGACTGCTATGCGCGTCCCGGTCGGATCCATCGCGAGCATTGCCGGGATACCGGCGATATCCAGCTCGGCCGTGATTTCGCCATCGACCAGTGACCAGCGCTCGAGCCGCGTTTCGGCGTCCCCGCGGTGCTCTACAAGTAGCCGCGAACCGTCCCGGCTGAGTGTCGCGCCCGTGCTGCCCGCGCCGACCGGCAAGGACATGACGCGATCTCCCGTGGCCGTGTCCCAGACGTTGATGCTGTCCTGGGTCGCGGTCACGAGGTGCCGGGCGCCGGTATCGAGCCCGATCAGCGTTTCGCTCTCGTTGACGGCGATCACGCGTACGGGCTCGGCGAAAGCGAGATCCCAGATACGCGCACTGTCGCTCTGCATGGCGCGCGCGACCGCGTAACGCCCGGATCCGTCGAACCACAGGTTCTCGGTCTCGCGCTCGACCGGGTCGGGAATGTTCAGGCCACGCTGGAAATCCTCGATCGCGCCCTGCGAGTTGAGCTTGAGATTCCATCCGACAAGCTGGCCCGCAACGCCGAGCGCTTCATCGCGAACGCTGATGGACCACGTGCCCTCCAGCGATTCGCCGATCAGGTCCCGGAGCTGCGCAGGCGAGATGACGACGTCATCGATACTCGATGCGCGCTCTACACCCGGTTCGATCTCCACGGTCCTGCCTGACGGTGCGATGATCTTGATGCGGAGGTCGTCCACGCGGGCGTGGCTCAGGCTCAGGCTCAGCCCGACGCGCCCGACAGTGCCCTGCCGGTCGACGAAGACACGACGCACGAGCGGTACCACTTCGAGTGCCGTCACGGACCACGCATCGCGCTGCTGCAACTCCGGTCCGACATAGGTCCACTGCGAGATGCGCGCGCCCTCGGCAAAGCTCAACAGCATGTGTGACGGGTCGAACACGACCGTCGAGGCAGGCTGCGGCGGCAGGCTGGCGAGCAGCGCCGGAAAATCGTCCGCGACCAGCCCGGCCGCACGCTGCCGCCGCACAGACGTCGGAAAGACGAGCGACTCGAGTGTCGCGAGCAGCGCGGTGTCGCGGCGCTCGTCGCGCATCGCGGCAGACGCCTGTCGATCCCAGAAGCCTGCCAACAGGCTTTCCGGCAGGCGGCCCGCGTCCGGCAGCTTGCCGGCAAGATGCGCGACCGCCGCAATTTCCTCGACGTCGGTTGCGAGCTGCGCACGCTGTTCGACGAAGCTGACCAGCAGCCTGTCGGCCCTCGCCTCGTGCCCCGGGAACGAGCGCAGGTTCTCAAAGGCCGACAGCGCCGTATCGAGTTCCGCGGTCGGCGACGTCAGCACCTTCAGGTAAGGTTGCGGCAACCACTGTGTATACGAAAACGGAATCAAGACAAGCAGCAGCACGAAGGCCACGGCGACCAGCGGAACCCGCCAGTGCATGCGGATGTTCTCGTTGGCCCAACGCGCCGTGAACACCTGCTCGTAGAGGCGATTGCGCACGCGCAGGTAACCATCGTGGTCGATCACGACAAGGCCTACTGCGATGAGCCGGCGCTGCATTTGGCAGCCGAGATCGGCGCTAACCTCGTCACCCTTGCGGATACTTCCATAGAGATTGAGCAGCGCATCACGGCGCGGATGATCGCCGGCGACGACACGGTGAATATGGCTCATGTGCGGTTCTGAGTGCAGCGCCGCACGCCCGAACAGCTGTGCCGTCGCGATGTGGTCCACATGCTCGGCGACGTCGCCCTCGAACGTATCGCGCGCGACCTGACGCGCGAGCTTCTGGCACAGGTACGGCTGCCCCGCCGTCCAGTAGTAAATGCGGTCGAGCGCGGCGCGCGCGGCGTCTGGTTCCAGATTGAGTTCGGTTGCGAACAGCGCCAGCTCGTCGCGCGTGAAATCGTCGAGCGCGACCGGTCGCGTCACGTTGAACGGCGACATCTCGGGGTGCGACACGAGGCTCACGGGATCGCATTCGCCGAGCAGCACGAACGTCAGCCTGAGAAAATCCGGGTCGGTCGTACGCGCGTTGTGCGCGGCGCGAATACTGGCCAGCAACTGGTCCGCCAGGCCCTGTTGCGCCTGGCACTGGATGCCGTCGATGAAGACGACGACGCGCTCCGGGAGTCTGCTAAGCAGTATTTCCGAGTAGAACTCGAACAGGCGCTGGCGGTTATTCAGGAACGACTTGTCATGCCACCATTCCTGGAGGTCGTAGCGAATGCGCAGCTGCCGCAGGAGCCGATAGGCAACGTTGTAGTACCAGCGCCCCGGGTCGTCGCCTGCCTCACGCTCGCCGATCTGCGCGAGGTCGAGCACGGCGATCTTGCAGCCGCTTGCCTCGAGACGTGCCGCCGTCGCGGCCACGAGGCTCGACTTGCCGCTGCGTTCGGGCGCGAGCACATGCGCGTAGTGGCTGCGGCTGACCGTATCGAAGAGCACATCGTCGGCCGCGCGCCTGACGTAGCCCGCGCGCACGGCGTGCAGGGGCGTGCCGACGCTGAAGAACTCACCGGTCGCGTCGGTCTGTTTGCGCTCACCGGTTGGCGCCTGGTTGCTCGAGTCTTCGCTCATGCGGTGCCTGAATTGCCACGGCGGGTCATTTTCGCATTATTCTTGACGCGATGGTCGAGGAAAAATGCCTGAAACGTGACCTGTTTGGCGAAGTCCGGCTGCAAAATGCGGGCGGCGAGCCGGTCATTGTCCGCGATACGGCGGCCGCGCCGTGGTGGACGCGTCCCGTTGCGCGCTGGCTCCTGGCCCGCGAAGCGCGCGCCCTCGCCGCCCTCGACGGCATCGACGGCGTGCCTGAACTGCTCGAACAGGAGCGCGACTACCTGGCGCGCAGCTACCTCGACGGTGAGCCCCTGTATCGTGCCAAGCCGCGCGACGCGCGCTGGTTCGCCGATGCCGCAAAGCTGTTGCGCCGCCTGCACCGTGCCGGCGTATGCCATAACGATCTAGCCAAGGAACCGAACCTGCTCGTGCGCGACGACGGCACGCCGGGCTTTATCGACTTCCAGCTGGCCTGGTTCAGCCCGCGCCGCTCGCGGCTGTTTCGCGTCGCCGCCTACGAAGACCTGCGGCACCTCTTGAAGCACAAACGCACCTATCGTGCCGACCGCCTGACGACCAGGGAGAAGCGCATCCTGGCGCGCCCGTCACCCGTGTCGCGTCTCTATATGAAAACGATCAAACCCGTGTACCTGTTCGTGACGCGCCGCTTGCTGGGCTGGGCCGACCGCGAGGGCGCCGCCGATCGCAATGCGCGCGATTAGAAATCGGTATACTGGCGCCATGGACTACTGCCACCGACACAACCTCGTCGAACCCGACACTGCCGGCCGCGCGTGCAGCTACGGTATTCGCGTGACGCTGCCGGCGAACGACACGATGCGCAAGGTCATCGGCGACGACTGGGAGCGCACGCACTGGTACGCGACCGAAGCCGAACGAGACGCCGCGTTCGAACACATGGCAGAGCGGCACGGCTACTACCGCAAGTCCGACACGCCGACCCAGGTGCTGGAAAAAATTTCGCGTTAACGCGGCGGCGCCCCGAAGAACAGGTAGAAGTTCGAATTGCCGCGCTCGGCAAAGCCGGCGGCGACGTAGACCGGTCCGATGAACGTATCCAGTCCCGCGAACACGCTGCCGTTGAGCCACAGCGAATCGAGGCTAATGTCCGAGCGGTTTTGCCAGGTATTGCCGGCCTCCGCCGAGACGCCGAGGTACAAAGGTGTGTCGAACAATCCCGACGAATCTCCGACGCTCCGGTAGAACACGAGCCGGGCCAGGGCCGCGTGCGGGCCGCTTATTTCGCCTCGTTCCAATCCTGACAGACGCAAAAAGCCGCCGAGCGGGAAATAGTCCTGCACGGTCGCGTCGGAGTCCAGCGTCGTGGCGTAACTCAAGCCCAGCTGCAGGCTGTTCTTGCCGCGGCTCCAGGTCTGCTGCACCTCACCCTCGATCGTGTCGAACTCCGAGTCGGCACCGAGCCCGGGACGCGACAGCGTCCACTTGAGCTCGCTGAGCATGCCGCGGCGCGGGAATCTCGCATTGTCGAGCGTATCGAAGCGCAGCCGTGCAAAGGCGCCACCCGAATCGAACTCGAAACCGGGCAGGGACGGATCGCCGACCGTGACGCGCGCATCGCCGAGCCCGCGGAACACGCCGAGGCGCAGCTCGCCGGAGCGGCCGAGTTCGCGGCCGATATCGAGCCCGATCTGGGCCTCGGACAGGCGGTAGCGCGCGACGGTTTCTTCCAGCGAGAACGCGTTCAGGTTGCTCTGCCGCATCTCGAGGCGTGGCGCGACGAACACGCGCGAATCGAAACTCAGCGGCTGATAGAACTCACTGAAGAGCAGCGGATCCGTGCCGAGCCTGAGGTCGCTGCGCCATTCGGCGCCAAGCCGGTTGATGCCGGCGCGCGTCAGGCGCGCATTCACGTTGAATCCGGTCGAGCCTTCGAAGTCGTCCTCGAGCGCAATACCGAATTGCAGGAAGTTCGGGCCCCAGTCCTTGGTGCGCGCCGTGTATACGACGCCGACGCCCGCTTCTTCCTCGACCAGCCGGTAGTTGACCCTCGAGTAGAGCTCGAGGCCGTAAAGCCTGTCGGCATTGTGGGCGAGCACCGCGTGATCGATCGGGTCGCCCGCAGCGACGGTCAGCTTCGACTCGAGCACGCGCGGCGCAAGCCGGCCGTCATGCTCGACACGCACGAACGCGAGATGCGACGCAGACTCGACGGGCGCCGCCCGCCGCGCCAGGTAGTCGGACCAGGCCGATTCTTCGAGCGCCAGGTCGGCCAGCCGATCCGCCTGCGCACGCGCCGCCGCCTGTCCCGGCGCGATATTCTCGAGGATGTCGTCGAAATTGCCCGATGCATACAGGCCAAGCTCGGGCCGGATGAGGATGTCGCGGTCGCCGAGGCGCTCGATCTGGCGCGCCGACTCCTTGATCATCAGGATCGTCAACATCTGCTCCGTGATCGTCAGCGCCGAATCGAGCTTGTCGACGCCGTACAGCGGAAACTCGACGTTGACGGCGATGATGATGTCGACGTCCATCGCCTGCATGACGTCGATCGGCAGGTTGCCGACCAGCCCGCCGTCAACGAGGAGGCGCTCACCGATGCGTACGGGCGCAAACACGGCTGGCACCGACATGCTCGCGCGTATCGACGTCGCGAGATCGCCTTCGCCCATGATGAACGCCTCGCCGCTCTCGATATCGGATGCGATGGCGCGAAAGGGAATCGCCAGCTGGTCAAAGTTGCGCACGTGCGAGACACGCAGCGTCAGCTCACGCAGCAGCAGGTCGAGCTTCTGCCCCTGTATCGCGCCCTTGGGCAACACGAGGCTCGTGCCGCGCAGCCCCAGCTCGAGGTCGATCGGGACCTGCGCATCGTCCTGCTTGCGGCGGAAACTGAGGTCTTCGCGTGCCGGCTCGTCGCTTAGCGCCTCGGCCCAGTCGATCGAAGCCACCAGCGCTTCGAGCTCCGATGCGCTCATGCCGCTGGCATAGAGTCCGCCGATGATAGCCCCCATGCTGGTCCCGGCAATAGCGTCGACGGGCACGCGCAGGCGTTCGAGTTCCTTGAGTACACCGATGTGCGCCGCACCACGGGCGCCGCCGCCGCCGAGCACGAGCCCGACGCGCGGCGGTTCCGCCGTCTCCTCGACGGCCGCTACGTCATCGGCGGCGCAGGCAAGCGCGGCGGACAAGCACAGGAATACAGTCGATGGCAGCCGCCATCGTTTCGCGTTGGTCATCGATCTACTCCACTCGCCACGACGCGGCAAACTGCCGCAGTGCGTCACGCTGCTCCTCAAGCCGTTCCGGGTCCCAGCCATACTCCGCGGCCGCCAGCACGGCGATCGCATCGTAGAGCGCCCGGCCCTGGTCCGCGCCAAGGCCGATCATCATGCGCCGGAACACGATGTCTTCGAGCGTCCCTGCGAACTCCTCGCGAATCGCGAACGCAACCTCGGCCGCCAGCACGGTCCGTGCGTCGTCGAGTGCGCGCGCGAACTCGGGCTCATTGTCGCAAATTTCCGCGATGGCGGCGGCGCGCCCGCCATAGACTTCGAGCAGGCGATCGATGCCGGAAGTGGACAACAACCCGAGCGCCTCGAGCTTTTCACGTGCGGCCTCCATACCCCAAGCGCCGGGCAGATCCGTGTCATCGGTGCGGCACGCCGGCAGCCTGCGCTGCAGCAGCTTCCCGACCTTGTCGACGGTCTGCTCCGCCAGGTGGCGGTAAGTCGTAAGCTTGCCGCCGATTATGGAGACCAGGCCCGTCGCGACGTCGTCGTTGAGCCTGATGATGTGGCGACGGGTAATGGCGGACTCCGGCCCTTTGGTCTTGTAAGGCAGCGGGCGCACGCCTGCGTAGGCATAGTGGATATCGTCGCGCGACAGTCCGGCCGCGGGAAACACGCGGTTGGTCTCGGCCAGCAGGTAATCGACCTCCGCCTCGCTCGCGCGGATCGCGTCTAGGTCTTCGTCGTAGCGAATGTCCGTCGTGCCGATCAGGTACTGGCCGTACCAGGGAATAATGAAGAACGGCCGGCCGTCGGCGGCCGCTTCCACGTAGAAGGCGTCGCGCGGCGCGCCATCGAAGTCGCCGACGATGATATGGCTGCCCTTGGTTCCGCCGATCAGGCGTTGCGTCGGCGTTGACGTCATGCCGAGGACGCGGTCGACCCATGGACCGGCCGCATTGACGACGACCCGGGCTTCGATGCTTTGCTCGCGGCCCTCGTTATCCTCGAAAGTCAGCCCCGTCACGGCACCGTCGGCAATGTCGATGCGCGTGACCTCGCTGTGCAGGCGGACATCGGCCCCGGCCGCGCGCGCCGCCAGCAGGTTCTCGAGCACGAGCCGTTCCGCAAACGCCACTTGCGCATCGTAATAACGGGCGCCGGCGCGCAGGCCATCGCTTTCTAGCCCCGGCTCCGCCTCACGCATGGCGTCGGCCGACAGCACGTCGTGCCGTGGCATGGCCTTGCGAAACGACAGGATGTCGTAGGCGAGCATGCCAAGGCGAATCAGCAAGGGGCCGCGCCTCGCACCCTCGTAGATCGGGATGCAGATGCGCAGCGGGCGCACGAGATGCCGTGCGATTCTGAGCAGGCTGCGGCGCTCGTGCAGGGATTCGTACACGAGCGAGATCTCGGCGTACTCGAGATAGCGCAGGCCGCCGTGCACGAGGCGGCTCGAAATTGCCGAGCAGCCCGTGCACATGTCGTTCTTGTCAAAAATGACGACCTTGAGTCCGCGCAACGCGGCGTCGCGCGCGATGCCCGCGCCGTTGACGCCAGCGCCGATGATCGCAAGGTCGAAACGCGCCTGGTCGTTCAAGGTCAGGGCCTCACTTGTCCGCTGCCGCGGACTACGTACTTGTAACTCGTGAGCTGGTCGGCGCCCACCGGGCCGCGCGCATGAATGCGTCCGGTCGCGATACCGATCTCGGCGCCGAAGCCGAACTCGCCACCGTCGGCGAACTGCGTCGATGCATTTTGCAGCACGATCGACGAGTCGACGTCGCGGAAGAAACGCTCGGCCGCCACGTCACTGCTCGTAATTATGCTCTCGGTATGTCCGGAACCGTAGCGGCGAATGTGCTCGATGGCCGCGTCGATGCCGTCGACGACGCGCGCGGCGATCACGGCATCGAGATACTCTGTCGGCCAGTCTTCCTCGGTGGCCGCGACGGCGTCCGGGAAGATCTCGCGCACGCGCTCGTCGCCGCGAATCTCGCACCCCGCCTCGGTGAGGGCAGCGCATATCGACGGCAGCATCCTCTCGGCGGCGGCCTCGTCGATGAGCAGGGTCTCGGCCGCACCGCAGATGCCCGTACGGCGCATCTTGGCATTGACCACGATATCGCGTGCCAGCTCAGGGTCGGCATCTTCATGAACGTAGACGTGGCAGATGCCTTCGAGATGCCCGATGACGGGAACGCGTGCCTCATCCTGCACGCGCTTGATCAGGTTCTTGCCGCCGCGCGGCACGACCACATCGACCCACTGGGCCATCGACGAGAGCAGGAAGCCGACCGCGGCGCGATCGGTGGTTGTCACCATTTGTACGGTCTCGACCGGCAGGCCCGCCGACTCGAGACCCGCGCGCAGGCACTCGTAGATCGCGTGGCTCGAATGAAAACTCTCGGAGCCGCCGCGCAGGATGACGGCGTTGCCCGACTTGACGCAGAGCGCGGCCGCGTCGGCCGTCACGTTAGGCCGGCTCTCGTAGATGATGCCGATGACGCCAAGCGGCACCGCGACGCGCTGGATGCGCAGGCCGTTCGGTCGTTCCCATTCGTCGAGCACACGGCCGACGGGATCCCTGAGAGCGATAATCGTTTCGATGCCCTGCGCCATCGCCTCGACGCGTTCGTCGTCGAGCATCAGCCTGTCAAGCATCGCGCCCCTCTGGCCGCGCTCCGTGGCACCGGCCATGTCCTTTGCGTTGGCCGCGATAATGTCAGCGCTCCTTGCGCGCAGTATTGCCGCGGCTGCCTCGAGGGCGCCATTGCGTTGCTCGCCGGTCGTTGCCGCCAGCACCGTCGCCGCGCCGCGCGCTGCCCTGCCCATGGCCTGCATCGTTGCGGCAATATGCTTGTTTTCCACCTTCTTTAGTCCTTGTCGAACAACACGAGGTCGTCTCGATGCACCATCTCGGCACGGCCGCGATACCCGAGTCTGTCTTCTATTTCCTCCGACCTGCAACCCACGATGCGCAGGGCTTCCTGGTCGGAATACTCGGCGAGGCCCCGGCCGAGTTCGGCGCCGTCGGGCCCGCTGATATTGACCACGTCGCCGCGCCGAAAGTTGCCGCTCACGCCGACGACGCCGACGGGCAACAGGCTCTTGCCGTTACGCAGGGCGCCGGCCGCGCCCTGGTCGATCGCCATCTCACCACGCACTTCCAGCACCCCGGCGAGCCACTGCTTGCGCGCCGCGGCCGGCGTACCCTGCGGACGAAACACGGTACAGCGCGCACCGGTCGAGAGCGCATCGAGCGGATGCTCGATCTGACCGCTCGCAATGATCGTCGAGCAACCGGCATGCGTGGCGATGCGTGCCGCCTGCACCTTGGTCGCCATACCGCCGCTGCCGAAGTCCGAACGGGTTTCCCCGGCCATGGACTGCATCGCGGCCGTGATGCGCGTGACCTCGGGAATGTGCTCGGCGGAGTCATCGGCCGCCGGGTCGGCCGTGTAGAAGCCGTCGACGTCCGAGAGCAACACCAGGGCATCGGCCATGACGAGCTGCGCGACGCGCGCCGCCAGCCGGTCGTTGTCCCCGTAGCGGATTTCATCCGTCGCCACGGTGTCGTTTTCGTTGACGATCGGAATGACGGAACCTTCGATCAGGCGCCCGAGCGTGCCGCGGGCGTTCAAGAAACGCCGCCGGTTCTCGGTGTCCTCGAGCGTCAACAGGACCTGCGCCGCCGCAATGCCATGGCGCCCAAGCGCTTCCTGGTAGGCATGTACGAGCTGCACCTGGCCGGCCGCGGCCGCGGCCTGCAGTCCCTCGAGTCGCGCACGGCGTTTGTTGATGCCGAGAACCGAGCTGCCGATCGCGATCGCACCCGAGGAGACGACAATCAGCTCGTGGCCGGCCCGCTGCAACACGGCGATGTCGTGCGCGAGCGTGTCGAGCCATGCACGATCGAGTTCGCCATCGTCAGCGACGAGCAGCGACGAGCCGACCTTGACCACCAGCCGTTTGAAATCCGCGAGTGACAGCGCGGCCATGATCAGCCAACGAGCAGGTGCTGCCGGTCGAATGATGTCAGCGTGACTTCACCTTTCGAGACCGCGACCGTGCCGCTGCGGGCCACCGCCGATATCTCGCCGACGTCGGCCATCGCCTCGACGAACTCGTCGATCTCGGTAACGCGGCCGGTCAACTGCAGCGTACAGCTGTTCGCGGCTTCATCGAGCATCTCGGCACCGAATCGTTTGGCGACCGACATCGCTTTCGCCAGGCCGCCCGTGCCGAGCTTCACCTTGACGATGGCCAGTTCGCGCTCGAAATGCTCGCCCAGCGTCATATCGTGGATGCTCACGACGTCGACGAGCTTGGCGAGCTGCGCATTGAGTTGCGCGATGGCGGCGTCGGACCCCGACACCACGAGCGTCACGCGCGACACGCGCTCGTCGTAGGTCGGAGCAACATTGAGCGATTCGATGTTGTAGCCGCGCGAGGAGAACATGCCGGTCAGGCGCGTGAGCGCACCGACCTCGTTCTGCAGCAGGACTGAAATGGCGTGTCGCATGGTGAATTACAACTGAAACTTTCCGGCTGGTCTGCCGGCCTCTTGGGCAAACGATGGTCGCGCAGATTTTCCAGTATTGCAATGCACCCTTGATTAGTAAACACTCGCGTGAAAACCGTCAGTTGACGCCTTTTTTGAAAGTCATGAGCGAACAGGCAACCACGGCAGAGACGCGCAGCCACGCCCTTGCGGGCACCGACATGTCCGGGGCCGACACGGTCGTACAGGTCCTTGCCGACGAAAGTGTCGACACCATCTTCGGCTATTCCGGCGGCGCGATCCTGCCCATCTACGACGCCGTTTTTCGCTACAACGAGCAATGCGCATCGGGTCCTGAGCAGGGCGCGATGCAGCTGGTCGTGCCGGCCAACGAGCAGGGCGCCGGCTTCATGGCCGCCGGCTATGCCCGCGCGAGCGGCAAAGTCGGGGTCGTCATGGTGACATCGGGTCCCGGTGCGACCAACACGGTTACGCCGGTGCGCGACTGCATGGCCGACTCGGTGCCGATCGTGGTCATCACCGGCCAGGTGCCGACGGCTGCTATTGGCACCGATGCGTTCCAGGAAGCGCCCGTCGCGGCCATCATGGGCGCCGTTGCCAAGCACGTGTTCCTCGTCACCGACGCGGAGAAACTAGAAGAGACGATGCGCAGTGCCTTCGAACTGGCACGCACAGGACGGCCCGGCCCGGTCGTCGTCGACATCCCGAAGGACGTCCAGAACTGGAGCGGGCCCTACAGGGGCACGGGTATGCTGCCGCTGCACGGTTACAACCGGCGTCTCGCCAAGGTCGAGGAGAACGTGCTCAGCGACGAGGCATGCGAGCGATTCTATACGCTGCTGTCCGAGTCGGAGCGACCGCTGATCTACGCCGGCGGTGGCGTCATCAACGCCAACGCCACCAAGCCCATGCGGCGCCTCGCAAACGAATACGGCATTCCCGTGACGACGACGCTGATGGCGCTCGGCGCGAGTGATACGACCCACCCGCTCGCGCTCCACATGCTCGGCATGCACGGTCTCGCGTCAGCCAACTACGCCGTCGAGGACTGCGATTTCCTGATCGCCATCGGCGCACGCTTCGACGACCGCGTCGCGGGTAACCCCGGACAGTTCGCGCCGCGGGCAAAGAACGTCGCACACTTCGACGTCGACTTCGCGGAGATCGGCAAGGTCAAGCGCGCCAACTGGCACCACGTCGGCATACTCGAGCGCGACCTCACCGACTTGCTCGCGTACGGGCGGCGCATCCGGTTCGGCAAGCCGTTCACGCCCTGGCACGAGGAGATCGCGGCGCTCAAGAAGGACTACTGTCTCAACTACGACCGCGAGTCCGACCTGATTCAGCCATACGCCGTGATCGAGGAAATCAACAAGCACAGCAGGGGCGAGGCCATTATCTCGACGGGCGTCGGCCAGCACCAGATGTGGGCGGCGCAGTATTTCGACTTTCGCGAGCCGCGCCTGTGGCTCACCTCGGGAAGCATGGGCACGATGGGCTTCGGCCTGCCGGCGGCGATCGGCGCACAGTTTGCGCAACCCGGACGCACCGTCGTCGATATCGACGGGGACGGCAGCATTCGCATGAACATCGGCGAGCTCGAAACCGCCACGACTTACGGATTGCCGATCAAGGTCATCGTGCTCAACAACTTCGGCGACGGCATGGTGCGCCAGTGGCAGCACCTGTATTTCGGGGGCCGCATGGCGGGCAGCGACAAGTCCTTGCACGCCAAGGACTTCGTCAAGACGGCCGAGGCCGACGGCTTCGAGTTCGCCAAACGCCTCGACAGCAAGGGCGACCTGCCGCGCGTGATCCGTGAGTTCATGGAGTTCGAGGGACCCTCTTTCCTCGAGGTCATCATCGATCGCGACGCCGGCGTCTATCCGATGGTTGGCCCGGGCCTGAGTTATGACAACATGATTACGGGCGAGTGGATCAGGAGCCGCGAAAAACCCGCGCATGACACGCTCGACCCGAGCGAGATGTTCTAGGGCATGGACAGCCGATGTGGGGCAGCGGCCTAGAAGCCGGCTGACGAGGCCCGCGCTCGGGCGCGATGGGGACATAATGCCCGCAGGTCTGCAACAGGTGTGACACAAGTCACAGCAGCAACCGGACCTGTTCGTACACTGGGCGGACTATTTTCCTGCTTCGAACGGTGTGTTCCATGAATCGCAAACTCGCCTGTGTTCTCGGTGCCTCCCTTGTCCTGGCCGCGTGCGGCGGTGACGGGGAGAGTCTTTTCGGCGAACCGCCGCCGTCCGCATCATTCCCGATTTCGTCAAGTAACGGCGCTGCGGCCGTAAGGGTTGCCTGGGAATCGGCCGGCGGTAGCGGCGCGCTTGCCGGCGTCGGCGCGGGTGTCGGGCTCTCCGGTTCCGCGCCCGGTGCGCAGACCATCGCGGCACAGGCCCTGAGCCCCGAGGACATCGTCATCGACGTCGTCAGTCTTCTGCCCTTCGGCCCGGAGACATTCGGCTGCGCAGGTGGCACGGGCACCGCAATAATCTCCGGCAACATCACCAATCCGGAGACGCTGTCGCGCGACGACACGTTCCGCATCGAGTACGACATGTGTGACGACGGCGCAGGCACGGTCACCGATGGCATCGTCGAGATGACGATTGCCGAATTCACGGGCGACGTGTTCCTCGGCACCTTCCAGGTCGCGGCCGACACGCTCGTCGACAGCCTGAGCATCACGGCAGGCGGCGAGACCATCACCGGCAGCGGCGACGCGAGGGTGACGATCGATAGCACGCAGGCACCGTTCGTGAGCACAGGCATCTATGGCAACAGCCTTCTGCAAACGACCGCCGTGAGCACGGGTTCGTTGACGAACTACGCGTCCGATCTGACCTACGACGGCAACCAGGTGCCTGCCGAATTCGCGATGGGGGCCTCCGGCACGATCGACAGCTCGCTGCTGCCGGGCTCGATAGGCTACTCGACCGAGGTCACGTTCGCGGGAATCGCCGGGTCTTACCCGAACACGGGCACCCTGCTCGTCGAGGGCGATAAATCGACGGCGCGACTGGTTGCGGTGGACGCCGAGAACGTGCGCATCGATATCGACAGTGACGGTGACGGCACGGTCGACGAGATGATCGAGATGACCTGGGACGAGCTGCTGAACGGCTGATCGGCCTTGCGCTATCATCGGGTGGATATCCATCCGGTGAGCCAACCATGAGCGACGTGCACCTGTCGGGCAGCTGCCTGTGCGGTTCGGTCCAGTACGAGATCGCGGGCCAGGACACCCGCTTCTACCATTGCCACTGCGAGCGCTGCCGCAAGGCGTCGGGCGCCGGGCACGCCTCCAACATCATCCTGATGCAGGCCGCATCCGTCACCTGGATCGCCGGGGAGGACCTGCTGCGGCGCTACAACTTACCCGAGGCCAGGCGCTTCGCGACCGTATTCTGCCGGGAGTGCGGCAGCCCGATGCCACGCGTATCGGCGGAGCGCGGCGTCGTCGTCATACCGGCGGGATCCCTCGATGTGGACCCCGGCATCCGGCCCGAGGCACGGATTTTCGACGGATCGCGCGCCGCATGGTCCTGCCGCGACGAGATAATCCCGCGTTTCGAGCGTTATCCCGATTAGGACATCGCCAGCTGTTACAGGGTATTATGTGAACTGGCGCAAGGATTTATGCGAGGATATTCGCGAAATTGATTAACATGCCCCGTGATTTGCTGGCCAGATGCTGACAACGCCCCGCAACAACCTGAACAAGGTGCTGATCCTCAATCCGAAAGGGGGATGCGGCAAGTCGACGCTCGCCACCAACCTGGCGGCCCGCTACGCGCAGACGGGACCCGCGCCGACCATGATGGACTACGACCCGCAGGGCTCGAGCATGGCCTGGCTCGAACGGCGTCCCGGGGACTCACCGAAAATTCACGGTATCGCAGCCTTCAAGAATTCGATGCATGCGACGCGCAGCTGGCAACTGCGTGTCCCGAGCGAGACCGTCAACCTCGTGATCGATTCGCCGGCCGGCGTCGATCACCATGACCTGCGCGAGCTGACGCGCGATGCCACGAGTATCCTCGTACCCGTGTTGCCTTCGGCGATGGATATTCACGCGGCGTCGCGCTGCATTGCCGACCTGTTGCTTGTCGCGAAGATCGATCGCCGCGATCGCAAGCTCGCCGTCGTCGCCAATCGCACGCGCAAGAACACCAAGAGCTTCGCCAAGCTCATGCGCTTCCTCGATTCGCTCGGCATCCCGATCATCTCCGTACTGCGCGACAGCCAGAACTTCGTGCACGCGGCCGAGCAAGGTCTCGGCGTGTGCGAGATGCAGCCGTCGCGCGTCAAGACGGATCTCGAGCAGATCCTGAGGATCGTGGAATGGCTCGATGCCTGGCCCGAGCGTCGCCAGGATCGCGCGAGCGTCTCGAACATCGAACGCAAGCCGCGCTTCGGGCCCGGCATGCTGCGCCGGCAAACGGTCGGCTCAGTCTGACCCTTCCCGCTGGATTGCCGAGTAGAGCTCGCGATCCACGTTCCCACCGCTGATTACGACCACGCTGGCCCGGTGCGCCGTCTCGATCCTGCCTGCGAGCACGGCCGCGAGCGCGACCGCGCCGCCGGGCTCGACGACGAGCTTGAGGTGGCGGAACGCGAAGCGCATCGCCTCGCGCACCTCGGCGTCGGACACGGTTAATCCGTGCCCGAGCAGGCGGCGGTTGATCTCGAAGGTCATTTTGCCCGGGGTATGCGCCTGCAGCGCATCGCAGATCGAGCGCGCATCGCCCGCAACCCGCTCGCGCCGGCCCGACTCCAGCGACCGCTTCGTGTCGTCGAAGTCCTCGGGCTCGACCGTGTGCACGTGGACTTTGGGGAACGCATCTTTGAGCGCCGTCGCGCTGCCGGCGATCAGACCGCCGCCGCCGCAGCAGACGAGCACCTGGTCGGGCTGCAGGTCGAGTTCGGCGCATTGCTGCGCGATCTCCAGGCCGACCGTGCCCTGCCCCGCGATGATGTACTCGTGATCGTAGGACGGCACGACGACGGCGCCGCGCTCGGCGGCAATGTCGCGCGCGATGGCCTCGCGGTCGCCCGTGTAACGATCGTAGGTGATCACCTCGCCGCCGAGCTGCCGCGTGTTCTCGAGCTTGGCGCGCGGTGCGTCCTCGGGCATGACGATCGCCGTGTGCACGCCCAGCAGCGCGCCGGCTTTGGCGACGCCCTGCGCGTGGTTGCCCGAGGAAAACGCGACGACGCCGCGCGCGGCCTCATCGGGCGTGAGCTGGCTCAGGAAGTTGTAGGCGCCGCGTATCTTGAAACTGCCCGTCACCTGCAGGCACTCGGGTTTGACGAGCACGGTGCCGCCGGCCGCCTCGTCGAGTGCATGGCTGCGAATCAGCGGCGTGCGCACGGCGATGCCGTCCAGCCGAGCGGCCGCGGCCTCGATGTCGGCGAAAACGATCACCTGATGGTCGACCCCGCCAGGCGGTCGATCTTGGCGGCGCAGATGAAGTCGTTGTCCGACAGGCCGTCGATCGCGTGCGTCGTGTAGCTGACGTGGCACTTGCCGTACTCGATGGTCAGCACCGGGTGGTGGCCTTCGGCGATCGCGATCCAGGCAACCGCGTTGGCGAACCCGAGCGTGCGGCTATAGGCCGGAAATTCGAAGCCTCGCGCGATGCTGAGCCCGTCGTCGCTCAGCGACCAGGCCGGATCGAGCCCGGCCATGAGTTCGCGGCTCTGCGCCTCGGTCAGCGGCTCTACGCCACCTTCGCAGGGCTTGCACTGGCGGGCGGCAAGTTCGTCGGTCATGGCAATCACCTCGTTGTGGAGCCATGAAGTTAACAAAAAAGGCCGGCCCCGGGGGGCCGGCGAAGCGGAGACTCCAAAGAGTCACAGGGAAGTCTAGTTCGAAGCGAGCGACGGTGTGTTGTCGAGGAACAGCTTGACGCTGACGCGGCGTTCGAGCGCGTAGCTGTCGCTGCTCTCATCCTGTGCGGCCGACTCGCCGTGCGCGCTCGTATTGATGCGCTCCGGGTGTATGCCGGCGGCAACGAGCTGGTCGCGAATGAACTGCACGCGGCGCTCGGACAAGGCCTGGTTGTAGTCCGCGGCACCGCGCTCATCGGCGAAGCCGTCGAGCTGGATATGGATGTCGGGCATACTCGAGAGCGTGCCGGCCAGCTGCGCGAGGCGATCGCCCGTCGTATCGGTCAGCACGTCCTCGTCGGTGCGAAACAGGACGTCCATCTCGATGCCGGCCTGCATCAGGTCGATGAGTTCGGGACGCGACAGGCTCTGCAGGCGTTCGATCTCGGCGCCGAGGGTATCGAGGTTGCGCTCGAGCCGCGCGACGCTCGCGTTCGAATCGGCGACCGACTGCTGCAGGCCCGCGATACGCTCGTTCTTGCTGTCGA
>JABDQH010000032.1 GCA_013042375.1 Woeseiaceae bacterium | reverse complement strand
CCAGGCGTCATCGCCGTAAATTTCGGTCGCGCGCTGCCCTGCGTAAACCGGCATCCAGCGTATCTGGCGATCGTCGTTGTAGGCTGTCTCGACGGCCGCCTCGACGATGTTGAGCATGACCGGCGTCACATCGATGCCGATGCCGTCACCCTCGATGTACGGGATGACCGGGAAATCGGGGACATTAAGCGTGAAGTCGGCATTTGCCGTGATGGCCTCGCCGTCGGGCGGCACATTGATATGATCGTATTGCATGCGATACCTCGACTCGGGGCGCGCGGCCGGCGACACGGCGGCCAAAAGGCGTGCATTGTACCGGCTGCCGGTAAGGACAAAAAGTGCTGATCCTGCTGAACAAACCCTTCCGCGTGCTGAGCCAGTTCCGGGATGAGGCCGGTCGCGCCACCCTGTCCGACTACGTTGACGTGCCGAACGTATACCCCGCGGGGCGGCTCGACTACGACAGCGAAGGGCTCGTGCTGCTCACCGACGACGGCCGGCTCCAGGCGCGCATCAGCCACCCTCAATACAAGATGCCGAAGACCTACTGGGCCCAGGTCGAGGGTGAGCCGACGGTGTCTCAGCTGCGACGGCTCGAGCGCGGCGTCAGGCTCGGGGACCGCACGGCGCGCGCCGTTTCGGCGCGGCTCATCGATGAACCCGAAGATCTCTGGCCGCGCGATCCGCCCATCCGCTACCGCAAGAGCGTCCCCGACCGCTGGATCGAGATCGTGCTGGACGAAGGTCGCAATCGCCAGGTGCGGCGCATGACCGCAGCCGTCGGGCTACCGACCCTGCGCCTGGTCCGCTGCGCGGTCGGCGAGTGGCGCCTGGACGGGCTCGGGCCGGGCGAGTGGCGCCGCGTCAGAGCCCGGAGATCCTCATAGCGACTTCCATCGCCTGTTCGTAGTTGAGGCGCGGATCGACGGTCGACTTGTAGGCCCGTGCGAGGTCGGCATCGGTCAGCCCGCGCGCGCCGCCGGTGCATTCGGTGACGTTTTCACCGGTCAGTTCCAGGTGCACGCCGCCCAGGTAGGTGCCCATTTGCGCATGCACGCGAAACGCCGCTTCGAGTTCGGCGACGACGTTGTCGAAGCGGCGCGTCTTGATGCCTTCGGCCGTGCTTTCGGTGTTGCCGTGCATCGGGTCGCATATCCATAGCACGGGCGAGCCGGTTTCCTTGACGGCCGCAATGAGCTCCGGCAGGCGTTCCTCTATGCTCTTCGCGCCATAGCGGTGTATCAGCGTCAGGCGGCCCGGTTCGTTGTTGGGGTTGAGCACCCGCACGAGATCCTGGATCCATTCGCGCGTCATGCCCGGGCCGACCTTTACGCCCAGCGGGTTGGCAATGCCGCGGAAGTACTCGACGTGTGCGCCGTCGAGTTCGGCCGTCCGCATCCCGATCCACGGGAAATGCGTGGTCAGGTCGTACCAGCGCTCGCGACCCTCGCGACCGACGAAGCGCGTCTGCGCCTGTTCGTAGTGCAGGTGCAGGCCCTCGTGCGCCGCGTAGATGTTGGCGCGCATGGTCTGGTGGAAGTGCCGCCCCGAGACCGTCTCGAGGAAATCGAGCGAGTTGGAGATCGAGCGGACGATGTGGCGATACTCTTCGGCCGCGTGCGAATGGCCGACCCAGTCGAGGTCCCAGTACTCCGGGTGGTGCAGGTCGGCAAAACCGCCGTCGATCAGCGAGCGCACAAAATTGAGCGTCATCGCGGCGCGCTCGTAACCGCGCAGAATCATCTGCGGCTCGGGTATGCGTTCGTCGGGCGTGAAGCCCGGCCGGTTCACGAGGTCCCCGCGAAAGCTCGGCAGGGTCTTGCCCTCTCGGGTTTCTGTATCGGCAGACCGCGGCTTCGCGTACTGGCCGGCCATGCGCCCGATGCGCACCACCGGCTTCTTGAGCCCGTAGATCATGACCAGGCTCATCTGCAACAGGATCTTGAGCTTGGCGACGATATTCTCCGAGGTGCACTCGTCGAACGTCTCCGCGCAATCGCCCCCCTGCAGCACGAACGCATCGCCTCGCTGGGCCGCTGCCAGCTGCTCCTTGAGCGCATCGACTTCCCACGACGTGGTGATCGGCGGCAGCCGCCCCAGTTCGGCCACGGCGCGCTCGAGCGCCGCCTTGTCCGGGTATGCCGCCTGTTGCGAGGCAGGATGACTCTGCCAGCTTGCGGGATGCCACTCGGTTTTGGCGATGGTTTTGCTCACAAGGATCTCGTCCGCTGTTGGTCTCGACGCGGCCCACCGGGGCCCCATAAGCGCGGACTATGCCACGCCCCCTGAACGGGCTCAAAAGTTTCGCCTGCAATCAATAGCTTATAACGGGGCTCTGCGAAAGTCGCACACACGCAGCCACGTCGGCCCTGAAGCCTTGTTTGGACAGCATTTTTTGCGCCGCGAAAAGACCGTGGCGGGTGTGGAAAGCCCCACGCGACATTGGCACAATGCGCGCGCGGTGAGACAGGTCACCAGCGTGCGGACGCAGGAGAGCAGACATGCAGACGATTCTCGAGCAACTCGGCCTCGAGGCCATCAACGACGGTACGTGGATCGGCGACCAATCGAGCGGGGAGGAAGCCGCCGAACTCATCGAGTCCTTCAGCCCGACAACCAACGAACTCATCGCGAGCGTGCGCTCGACCACGCAGGCCGATTACGAGCAGGTAATGAGCGCGGCGCAGGCCTCGTTCCAGGTCTGGCGCAACGTGCCTGCCCCGGTGCGCGGTGAGGCCGTGCGCCGCATAGCCATAGCGCTTCGCAAGTACAAGGACCCGCTCGGCAGCCTCGTTGCACTCGAGATGGGCAAGATCAAGGCCGAGGGTGACGGCGAGGTCCAGGAGATGATCGACATCGCCGACTTCGCGGTCGGCCAGTCGCGCATGCTGTACGGGCGCACAATGCATTCCGAACGCCCGCAGCATCGCATGTATGAACAGTGGCATCCGCTCGGCATCGTCGGCACGATCTCGGCGTTCAACTTTCCGGTTGCCGTCTACGCCTGGAACGCATTCATCGCGGCAGTCTGCGGCAATGTCAACGTCTGGAAGCCGTCGCACAGCGTGCCATTGTGCGCCGTAGCCGTGCAAAAAATCATCAACGAGGCGCTCGCCGGCATGGACCTGCCGCCCGTCTTCTTCCTGATTAACGGCGGGACGAGTTCGCATGAGCTCGCAGAGCGCTTTGTTGACGACAGACGCGTCAACCTGATTTCGTTTACGGGCTCGACGTGGGTCGGACGCGGCGTTGGCGAACGACTCGCGAACCGCTTCGGTAAGTGCCTGCTCGAACTGGGCGGCAACAACGCCATCATCGTCGACGAGTATGCCAACCTCGACCTTGCCATTCCGTCGATCGTGTTCGGCGCAGTTGGCACAGCCGGCCAGCGCTGTACGTCGACACGTCGGGTTATCGTGCACCGCTCGCGCTTCGACGAGGTTAAGAGCGCTTTGGTCAAAGCCTACGGCCAGGTTCGCATCGGTGATCCGCTCGATCCCGATACGCTTATGGGTCCACTCGTCAACGACGCGGCGGTCAGAACTGTCGAAGCGGCGATCGAATCCGTGCGTAAAGAAGGCGGCGAGATTCTATGTGGTGGTGAGCGCGTTGAGGGATCGGGAAATTTCATGACGCCCGCGATTGCAGTCGTTGAGAACGACTGGGAAATCGTCCAGCACGAGACCTTCGGCCCGATCCTCTACGTGATGCCCTTCGAGACCCTCGACGAGGCGATTGCGATGCAGAACGGTGTCGTGCAGGGCCTGTCGTCAGCGATTTTCACCGACAATGTCCGCAACGCCGAGTACTTCCTGTCGCACGGCGGCTCGGACTGCGGCATCGCCAACGTCAACATCGGCACGTCGGGCGCGGAGATCGGCGGGGCCTTCGGCGGCGAAAAGGAAACCGGCGGTGGCCGCGAGGCCGGGTCCGATTCGTGGAAAGCCTACATGCGCCGGCAGACGAACACGATCAACTGGGGCACCGACCTGCCGCTGGCCCAGGGCATCAACTTCGATCTGTAGCTTCGAAGCGATTTTCCTCACGGTTTTTCCGGACCCTCCCGGCCCGGAAGACCTGTCCGTTCATCGAGATATAAACACCGGGCCCGGCAACCTGCACGGCGGCCACGGCCATGCCGATATTGAACACCGCGTCGGTCGTGCGAAAGCGCGCCGGCGTCAGCGCGCCTGTCAGCACGATCGTTCGCCCCTCGAGGGACTGCAACATCTCGGCAGTCTCTGGCATCGTGTCGGTGCCGTGCGTGATCACATAGTGGGTCGCATCGTCGGCGGCAATGTAGTCGCGCAACACGCGACGGTCGGCGTCATGAATCTCAAGGCTGTCTTTCTTCATGAGCGGCACGACGTCCCAGTCAAACTGCACGAGTGCCTCGCGCAGGATGTGTTCGACCACTGACTCGCCGACCTCGAACTGGCTCAGTTCGTCGAAGTAGACCTTGTCGATCGTGCCGCCGGTCGTAATAAAGCGAATATGCATGGGGAAACGTCGTTGGAGTGGCCCGCAGGCTGGTATCATACCCGTATGGCAGTCTTTGGCCGATTCCCGGGCCGGACTCTTCGAATCCCGGCCATCCTCACCGCATTCCTGGTGCTGGTGTGCAACGCGTCCGTGGGTGCGTCCACGGCCGGGGTCGTGGAGATGAACATCGAAGGGGCGATCGGCGTGACGACCGCCGACTATGTCGGCGACGGCATCGAGCGTGCCGTCGAGACGGGCGCCGAACTGCTCATCATCAGCATCGACACGCCCGGCGGCCTCATGAAACCGACGCGCGGCATCATCCAGCAAATCCTGGCCTCGCCGGTCCCGGTCGTTGTATACGTGACGCCCGCCGGGGCCCGCGCCGACAGCGCCGGCACCTATATACTGCTCGCCGCGCACGTCGCGGCGATGACGCCGACAACGCATATCGGTGCCGCGACACCCGTGCCATTGATCGGCGGCGGTGCGCCCGGTGGCGACGAAGGCGATGAAAGCGAAGACGGTTCCGGCGACGCGATGGACCGCAAGATCGTCAACGACGCGGTCTCGTATATCCGCGCACTCGCCGAGCGCCGCGGTCGCAACGCCGACTGGGCGGAAACGGCCGTCACCGAGGCCGCGACCCTGACGGCCGCCGAGGCACTCGAGAACAACGTCATCGAGATCATCGCCGAGGACCGGCAGGACTTGCTGCAGCAACTCGATGGGCGCGAGGTCGAATTACCGAGCGGCACCAAGACGCTGTCGACCGCCAGCGCCGAGATCGAGACCTTCGAGCCGAACTGGCGTCTGCGCCTGCTGGGCGTCATCTCGAATCCGGAGATCGTTCTTATTCTCGGCCTGATCGGCCTCTACGGACTCATGTATGAGGGCTGGAATCCCGGCGCCATCGTCCCGGGCGTGGTCGGCGCGATCTGCCTGCTGCTCGCGGCCTACGGTCTCCAGGTCCTGCCCGTCAACTACGCCGGACTGGCGCTTATCATCGTGGGCGTGGCGCTTATGGTGGCCGAGGCCTATGCACCAAGTTTCGGCGCGCTCGGCATCGGTGGCATCGCCGCATTCGTGTTCGGGGCAATTATCATGTTCGACACCGATGTGCCGGGGTACGGCATCTCGTACACCTTCGTGATCGGCATCGCCGTCGTATTCGCGGCCCTCCTGATCTGGCTCGTCGGCTACCTGCTCAGGCTCAGGCGACGCGGCGCCGTGTCGGGCCGGGGTTCGATCATCGGCGGCGTGGCCACGGCGCTCGAAGACTTCACCGGCGACGGCAAGGTCTGGCTCGAGGGCGAGGCATGGCACGCACGCAGTGCGGCGTCGATCAGCAAGGACCAGGACGTCGTCGTGCGCGCCATGGACGGCCTCATACTCGTCGTCGAGCCGCTGCCGCGCGGCGCCGACCCGGAACAGGCTCACTGAGGAGAAGCTGTCAATGGAATCAATTCTGCCCTTCGCGACTATCGCGCTGCTGCTCATCGTACTGCTCTCGCAGATGTTCAAGATCCTCAAGGAATACGAACGCGGCGTCATTTTCTTTCTCGGGCGTTTCCAGACCGTCAAGGGACCGGGCCTGATCATCCTCATCCCCGGCATCCAGAAAATGACGCGCGTCGACCTGCGCGTCATGGTGCTCGACGTCCCGACGCAGGACGTCATCTCCCGCGACAACGTCTCGGTCAAGGTCAATGCGGTCATCTATTTCCGCGTTGTGGATCCGGAAAAAGCCATCATCCGTGTCGCCAATTTCTTCGAAGCGACGAGCCAGTTGTCGCAGACCACGTTGCGATCCGTGCTGGGCCAGCACGAGCTCGACGACATGCTCGCCGAACGCGACAAACTGAATGACGACATCCAGAATCTGCTCGACCAGCGCACCGATAACTGGGGCATCAAGGTCGCGAACGTCGAGATCAAGCACGTCGATCTCGACGAGAGCATGATTCGCGCCATCGCCCAGCAGGCCGAGGCCGAGCGGGCGCGGCGCGCTAAGGTCATCAATGCCGAAGGCGAGAAGCAGGCGGCAACGATGCTCGCCGAGGCCGCGAAGATGCTGGCCGAGGAAGAGCAGGCCCTGCAGCTGCGCTACCTGCAGACGCTGAAGGAAATCGCGAACGAGAGAAGCAATACGATCGTCTTCCCGCTGCCGCTCGACCTCATCGATCCGCTGGTCAGGATGGCGAAGTCAGCCGCGCCTGGCGACTGAATCGACCTGCCCCGCCGACACCACCGGCGGGATCGACACCATGACCTCGGCGCCGCCGAGGTCGGAGGCGCCGATCGAGAGTTTGCCCCCGTAGGAATGCGCGATGTCCTTGACGACGGCCAGGCCAATGCCGTGTCCGGGTGTCGACTCGTCGAGACGCATGCCGCGCTCGAGCAAGGCACGCGCCGCTTCTTCCGGAATGCCCGGGCCGTCATCCGACACGGTCAGCACCATGCCACTCGCGACGGCGCGCGCACCGACTGACGGCACGATCGATATCCGGACCCGGTGCTCGCACCACTTGCAGGCATTGTCGAGCAGGTTTCCGGCAAGCTCGAGAAAATCGCCGGTGTCACCCCGGAACTGCATCCCCTTCTCGACGCGCATATCGAACTCGGGCGCCTTGTCGTGATACACCTTGCGCAGCCCGTCGATCAGGCGCCGCACTTCCCGTTCGACGGGCACCGGTGTCAGGACCAGGTTGTCCGCCGCCGATGCGGCCGGTTTGCGCAACTGGTAGCGGACGATCTCGTCCATGCGATCGATCTGCTCGTTGAAACGTTCGCCGAATCCCTGCTCATCGCGATCGCTGATCAGCGCGCGCATGGCCGCGAGCGGCGTCTTGAGACTGTGCGCCAGGTTGTCGAGCGTGTAGCGATACCGGTCCGAACGCGCACGCTCGCTATCGATAAGGAGATTCATGTTGCGCGCGACGCCGGTCAGCTCGGTCGGGAAACCCGACGACAGTGACACGCGCTTGCCTCCCTCGATCTCGGTGATTTCCGTTTCGATCTGCCTGAGCGGGCGCAACAGCCCTCGTAGCAGCATGGAAAAAGCGATCAGCATCGTGACGGCCACCGCGGCGAACCAGCCGAACAGCTGCCGCCGGAAGCCGGCGACCTGGGCATTGAAACCGTCGAGGCTCTCGGCGACCTTGAATACGTAGCTTTGGGACACGCCGTCGTCGAGTTCCCAGTCGACGGTCAGGGCCAGCGTCAGCAGCGGCGTCGCGTCTTCGAGCGTGTCGCGTTCGAACAGGTGAATACCGAGTTCGGGCACCGTGCCACCGGGAACCTCGAGCCCCAGGGCCGAGCGTGAGCGCCACAGCACTTCCCCGTCCAGGTCGCGCAGCTCCGCATACAGGCCCGACCCGATGCGTTCGAAGCGCGGCTCACGCAGGCGTTCGGGCATGACGAGTCGCCCGCTGTCATCGGGTTCGGCGGCAGCGAGCAAGGCGACCAGGTGGCCGTCGAGGATGTCCCGACGTGCCTGCTCGCCGGCCTCGGTGAAGGCGCGATCGAGAACGGCGATGGTGGCGCCGAAGAAAAACAGCAGCAGCACGCTGACGGACACCAGGAGTCGGCTGCTGAGCGAGTTCATCTCGAGCGAGTCACACTGCCAAAGCCCGAGCCCATCAGTCGACCTGGTTGCGCTCCAGTGCGAAGCGGTAGCCACGCCCCCGTAGCGTCTCGATGGGCTTGAGGGTGTTTTCCGGGTCGAGCTTCTTGCGCAGGCGGCCGATGAACACCTCGATGACGTTGCTGTCGCGCTCGTAGTCCTGGTCGTAGAGGCGCTCGGTCAGTTCCGACTTGGAGATGACCTTGCCGGCGCGGACCATCAGGTACTCGATGATCTTGTACTCGAAACTCGTCAGGTCGATCAGCTCGCCGTCGACCGAGACTTCCTGGCGCGACATGTCGAGGCTGACGGGCCCGGCGTTGAGCTCCGACGACGCCCAGCCGCCGCTGCGGCGCAGCAGCGCCGCGACGCGCGCGTTGACTTCCTCGAAATGAAACGGCTTGACGACGTAGTCGTCGGCGCCCGCGCTGAGGCCGTCGACCTTGTCTTCCCAGCGATCGCGTGCCGTCAGGATCAGGATCGGGTAGGTGTGGCCGTCGGCCCTCACCTGCCGGATGATATCGATACCCGACATCTCGGGCAGACCCAGGTCGACAATGGCGAGGTCGATCGGGTACTCGCTGGCGAAGTACAGCCCTTCCTTGCCATCCGCCGCCTGTTCGACCGCGAAACCCGCCTCGGCGAGCTGCGCGCACAGCGACTCGCGTAGCGTGGCGTCATCTTCGATTACGAGCAAGCGCATGTTCTCTGCTCCTTTGGTCCCGCCCGCAGGACTAGCGGCGGCAACCGTTGACCTTGTGCGTGCGGACCTTGCCGTCCTTGAGAACCTTGATGTGATGAACTTCGCGACCGCCCTGGACGCGCGTCTCGGCACTGAGCACCTGTCCGCCCGTGCGGCGGCGAACCGATTCGATCGCCTGCGACAACGACATGCAGTTGCCCTGGGCGAGAACCAGCGTCGACCCGGCATCGAAGCGCGGTTCGTAAGCGTCGGCCTGCAGCGGCAGGATCGCCGCTGCGGCCAACAGCATGATTGCCAGTGCTTGGCGCATGCGCCAAGTGTGGTGCGGGCGCAACCGGATTGCAACGAAGCTCGTCACATCGATTCCTCGGCTCTAGCGCACCGGTCGGACGTCGACCCGGATGCGGATCCTGTTGCCCGGATCGTGCGGCATCTCGGTCACGTATTTCTGGCCGCGATACTTGTAGTACACGCGGTAGCCGTCGATACGTTCCTCGCGGTGTTCGCGGTAACGCGTCTCACAACGCTGTACCGGCCTCGCGATGCGTTCGACCTCGTAGCCGTTCTCGCGACTGGCGTCGTTGCCGATGGCGGCGCCGATCAATGTACCGGCGACCGTGGCCGCGTCGTTGCCGCGCCCGCTGCCGAACTGGTGGCCGATGGCTCCGCCGATGACCGCGCCGAGCAGCGTGCTCCCGTCGCGACCGTAGCGGCCGCGATCGACCGTGTAATACCGCATCTCTTCCCAGCACTCGCGTACAGGCGTCGTGACCCTGACGTGGTTGACGATCGGCTCCACCGAAGTCACTCGCGCATAGTCATATTGCGCGCGCTGGTCCCGGGACTTCGCGCCGTAGCGGTAATCATGATCCGCCCAGGCGTTGCTGCCAAACAGCATCGCCGCAAGGGCCAACGTAGCGATACGTGTTTTCCTGTTCATGGTCCTGTCCTTATCGGTTGCGACCGGCCTCTTGCCAGCCTGGGGACAAGATTAGGCGCCTGGCAATGAACCCTGCCTGAACACGTACCATGCTGAAAACATTGGGGTTATCCCGCGCTTTTCTTGACCTCCTGCCAATAGCGCTCCAGCGTGTCGAGCGACGCGGCGTCCATCGCCCGCCCGTCCGCCTCGAGCGCCGCCTCCAGCGCCCGGAAGCGCCGCTCGAACTTGGCATTGGCGCCGGACAGGGCCTTCTCGGGATCGATGTCGAGATGCCGTGCGAGATTGACGACGGCGAACAGCAGGTCGCCGAGTTCCTCTTCGACTTCGGCCATGCCCATTTCGTCCGCCGCGGCTTCGAGTTCGTCGAACTCTTCGCGGATCTTGTCGTGCACGCCCCGCCGCTCGTCCCAGTCGAATCCGACGCGCGCTGCCCGCTTGCCGAGCTTCTGGGCCCGCTTGAGCGCCGGCAGCGCCCGTGCCACACCGGCCAGGGCGCTCCGGTCGTCATGACCGGCGCGCTCCTGTTCCTTGATGTCCTCCCAGCGCCTGCGGACGGCGTTCGCGTCGGCCTGCTCCCCGCCGCCGAAAACGTGCGGGTGCCGCCGGATCATCTTGTCGGTGATACAGGCTACGATGTCGTCGAAGTCGAAGTATTCTTTTTCCTGTCCCATCTGGGCATAGAAGACGACCTGGAACAGCAGGTCGCCGAGTTCGTCGGGCAGTTCGCCCCAGGCTTCGCGCTCGATCGAATCGGCCACTTCGTAGGCTTCCTCGATCGTGTACGGCGCGATCGTGGAGAAATCCTGCTCGAGGTCCCAGGGGCAGCCGCGCAGCGGATCGCGCAGCTGGCGCATAACATCAAGTAATTTCTCGATAGTAGCCATATTTTATTGTTTTAAAACAAATTCTCTGAACGCCTGTAACATGTATGCGGTAGCTCCCCATACCCGCTCTCCCTCGTAGTGAAATTCCCTGAGCCGGAAGCGCGCACCCTCCCACTCGCGCTCGACGAGCCGGTCGTTGCTTTCATCCAGCAGGAAGTCGAGCGGCAACTCGAACGTGTACTCCACCTCGGAGCGGTCGATCGTGAGCTCGAAACCGCCCTCGAGCAGCCCGACGATCGGCGTGACGGCAAATCCCGTGATGGTAGGAAGCGTGCTGAGGCAGCCGATGACCTCGACCCTGTCGGGCGCGACCCCGATTTCTTCGTGCGTCTCGCGCAGTGCCGTGGCGCCGACGTCCACGTCCTGCGCTTCCATACGACCGCCCGGAAAACTTGCCTGGGCGGCATGCGCGCGAAGATGGGCGGCGCGCTGGGTCAAAAGGACGGACAGCCCCGTCGCACGCTCGACAACCGGGACGAGCACCCCGGCCGGCGTCAGCGGTGCCTCGAGCTGTTCTCGCATCTTGCGCGGCCAGCGGAGCAGGCCCGGCGGCTCTGCGACCGCGAGCGGATCTTCTGGCAGGCACGTCCCGGCGAACCGGGCACGCAACGCGTCCGCGGTGATCAATGCTTGATACCGCCCTCGGTCAGCGCGGCCGGATCCAGCAGCCGATCGAGCTCTTCCTCGCTGAGATCGGTCATTTCTCTCGCCACGTCCTTGACCGCTCGGCCTTCGGCGTAGGCTTTCTTGGCGACCGCCGCGCCGAGTTCATACCCGATCACGGGATTCAGCGCCGTCACGAGGATCGGGTTGCGGCCGACCGCGCGCCGGATGTTCTCCTCGTTGACCGTGAAACCGGCGATGGCCTTGTCGGCGAGTACCCTGCTGGCCGAGGCCAGGATCTCGATGCTCTGGATCAGGTTGTGGGCCACGACGGGCAGCATGACGTTGAGCTGGAAGTTGCCCGACTGCCCGCCCATCATGATGGTCGCGTCGTTGCCGATGACCTGTGCGCAGACCATGGCGACGGACTCGGGGATAACCGGATTGACCTTGCCCGGCATGATGCTGGATCCCGGCTGCAACGCGGGTAATGCGATCTCGCCGAATCCGGCCAGCGGGCCCGAATTCATCCACCGGAGGTCGTTGGATATTTTCGTCAGGCTGACGGCCAGCGTGCGCAGCTGACCGGACGTTTCAACCGCCGCATCCTGGCTGCTCAGTGATTCGAACTTGTTGTCGGCCTCGCGGAAACCGACGCCCGTCCGCTCGCTGAGCAGCACCGCGACCTTGCCGCCGAACTTGTTGTGCGCATTGATGCCGGTGCCGACGGCCGTGCCGCCCTGGGCGAGCTCTGCCAGCCGCTGCATGGTATCGGCGAGACGCTCGCCGGCGTGCTCGATCTGCGACTTCCAGCCCATCAGTTCCTGGCCCAGGGTGACAGGCATCGCATCCATGAGGTGCGTCCTGCCCGTCTTGACGACGTCCCGGGTCTCCTCGGCCTTGGTCTCGAGCATCGCCGCCAGGTGCTGCAACGCCGGCAACAGCTTCTCGTGTATCGCCAATGCCGCGCTGACGTGCACGCAGGTCGGGATGACGTCGTTGCTGCTCTGGCTCATGTTGACGTGATCGTTCGGATGCACGGCCTTGCCGAGCGCCGCACTGGCGAGATGAGCGATCACCTCGTTGGCGTTCATGTTGGAGCTCGTTCCCGAGCCTGTCTGGAAGACGTCGATCGGAAAATGCTCGTCGTAGCCGCCTGCGGCGACGTCGAGTGCGGCTTTCTGGATCGCGATGGCGACATCGCTTTCCAGCAGGCCGAGTTCCGCGTTCGCCCCGGCCGCCGCCCACTTCACGAGACCGAGCGCGGCGATGAACTGCCGCGGCATCGCGAGTCCCGAAATCGGGAAGTTGTCGACGGCACGCTGCGTCTGTGCGCCCCACAGGGCGTCCTCGGGAACCCGGAGTTCGCCCATGCTGTCGCGTTCGATTCGATAGCCCTTGTCACTCATGGCAAAACTGCTCCAAAACTAAGGCCCCGGGGCGGTTTCCGCGTCCCGGCACCGTTATTGATGGTCAATAAACGTGTATGATTCGCGCTTTGGGCGCGCAAGTCTACACCGGTTTCCCGAACATGAAAGTCTCGACGTTGAGAGCCCTGGCGCCGGCCGACGGCCGCTACGCCGACAAGGTCGACGGTCTCCGCGACCTGTTCAGCGAATATGGCCTGATCCGCTACCGCGTACTCGTCGAAGTGCGCTGGCTGCAGTGGCTGTCCGATCAACCCGAGATCGCCGAGCTGGGTCCACCGTCGTCGGTCATGAAGGACGTGCTCAACCACCTCGTCGACGATTTCTCGCTGGACGATGCCGAACGCATCAAGACGATCGAAGCGACCACCAATCACGACGTCAAGGCCGTCGAATACTTCATCCGCGAAAAACTGGGCGGCGGGCCCGAGACGTCGGTGCTGAAAGACTTCCTGCATTTTGCCTGCACCTCGGAGGACATCAACAACCTGTCCTATGCCCTGATGCTGCGCGCGGCACGCAGGGAGGCGCTCATTCCCGTCATGCGCGAGCTGCGCCACAATCTCAGGGGCCTCGCGCGTGATTACGCCGGCACTGCAATGCTGTCACGCACTCACGGCCAGACGGCGAGCCCGACGACGCTGGGCAAGGAACTGGCCAATGTCGTCGCCCGGCTGACCCGGGCGGAAAAACAGTTCAGTGCCGTGCCGATACTCGGCAAGTTCAACGGCGCCGTCGGAAATTACAACGCACACGCAGTTGCCTACCCCGACGCCGACTGGCGCGCGTTGAGCCACGGTTTCGTCGAGTCACTCGGCGTGGAACCGAATCCCTATACGACGCAGATCGAACCGCACGACTGGACGGCCGAGTACTGCCATGCCCTGATGCGCTACAACACGGTGCTGATCGATTTCGCGCGGGATACCTGGAGCTACATTTCGCTCGGTTATTTCCGGCAGAAAGTCGCCGAGGGCGAGGTCGGCTCGTCGACGATGCCCCACAAAGTCAACCCGATCGATTTCGAAAACGCGGAAGGTAACCTCGGCATGGCCAACGCCCTGCTCGGGCACTTCGCGGAGAAGCTCCCGATTTCGCGCTGGCAGCGGGACCTCACCGACTCGACCGTACAGCGAAACTTCGGCGTCGCCGCCGGCTATATCGTCATCGCGCTCAAATCCTTGCTGAAAGGCGTCGGCAAACTGCAGGTTGACGAAGCGGCGATCCATGCCGACGTGTCCGCAGCCTGGGAGGTGCTGGCGGAAGCCGTGCAGACGGTGATGCGCCGCTACGGTATTCCCGAGCCCTACGAGAAGCTCAAGGCACTGACGCGGGGACGGGCCGTGACCCGCGAGATCCTGGTCGAATTCATCGGCACGCTCGATATTCCCGAGCAAGAACGGTCGCGCCTGCTGGACCTGCGGCCCGAGCACTATATCGGGCTTGCCGGCGAGCAGGCGGCCGATATCTGATAGCGTCCGATGCTGAAACTTCCCGGCCAGATGAATGCCGAGCAGTTTCTGGCCCGCCACTGGCAAAAAAAACCGCTCTTCATAGAACGGGCCGTCGATAAACTCACGCCTGCGATCACGCGTAACGAACTCGCCTGGCTTGCGACCCTCGACGACGTCGAGTCGCGACTGGTCCTGACCGACAAAACCTGCAGCCCGGTACGCTATGCCAGCGAATCGGGGCCATTCGACCCCGAATACCTGGCTTCGCTACCGCAACGCGACTGGACCCTGCTGGTCCACGACGTCGAAAAACACCTGCCGGCGCTGCGCAAGCTCTTCCGGCTCGTACCTTTTGTGCCCGACTGGCGTATTGACGATCTCATGGTCAGTTTCGCCGCGCCCGGCGGCGGCGTCGGTCCGCACCGCGACAACTACGACGTCTTCCTGTGCCAGGGAATCGGTATTCGGGAATGGCGGGTGTCGACCGCAGAAGTCGGCGAGGACAGCGCCGCGAGCGATGACCTGGCTCTGCTCCGGCCGTTCGCCGGGCGCCACTGCCTCGCGCGCCAGGGCGACGTTCTGTACCTCCCTCCCGGCGTGGCCCACTGGGGAACTGCGCAGCGGGCATGCCTGACGTACTCGATCGGCATGCGCGCGCCGCAGCTCAGCGACCTGGGGCGCGAATCGCCGCCCCCCGGGCATGGCAGCCCGTTCTATGCCGACCCCGACCTGGCGCCCGGCGAGGCCCAGCCGGGCCGCATCTCCGCGCGGGCCGTCGAACGC
>JABDQH010000023.1 GCA_013042375.1 Woeseiaceae bacterium | reverse complement strand
GTGGACCGACGTGCCGACGATAGCCGGTATACCGGAGTTCGTTCATGCAGATGCGCTGTTTGTCTATATGGATGGCGACCGCCCGTGCGCTGATTCGGAATACCGGCAAGGCGATACGAGCCGTCCCGTGACCAACATGTGCGATATCGCGGCCGACCTTAGCGAGGACGACATTGACGCGCTGGCCGCTGCGTACGCCGAGCTCCCTTACGTGCCGGCCGAGCAGGAATTTGACGCCAGCCTTGCCGAAGCGGGCAAGGCGTTGCACGACAAGCACTGCGATCGTTGCCATTCGGAAGCCGGCATGAACCCGGACGACGAGGCCAGCATGCTGGGCGGCCAGCAGATGGGCTACCTGCGCCGCATGTTCGAGCAGTACGCCGCGAACGAGCGCGAGCAGCCGGGCAAGATGAAGGAAGTCGTGGATATGCTGTCGCCGGACGACGTCGAAGCGCTCGTCAACTACTACGGCAGCGTGCAGTGAATGAGGATGCGCCGGATCTGATCGATACCGATACGGCCGCGCTGTTCCGCGCCATCGATGCGCGGGACGGCGCGGCCTTCGCTGCATTTCTTACCGACGACGCCGTTTTTCGCTTCGGTTCCGCGCCCCCGGTCGAGGGGCGCGACGCCATCAGGGCCTCGGTCGAGGCCTTTTTCGGCTCCATCGCCGGCCTGTCCCATCGGGTGACGACCGTCGTCCGGGACGGCGCCACGCTGTTCTGCGAGGGCGAGGTGACCTACGAACGCCACGACGGGAGCACGATATCGCTGCCGTTCGCCGATGTGTTCGACTACGAGGGCGATCTCATTCGCCACTACAAGATCTACATGGACGTTACGCCGCTGTTCGCGAGCTGACGGGCGAAAGACGGCTAGCGGAAATCCCTGATAGCTAAGCAATTCGACCTTGGGATACTAGGCAGGCAATTCCCAAGGAATTTGAACAATGACAACGCCTGCAAGCTTCGCCCGGGCGCTTAGCGC
The DNA here is from genome assembly GCA_013042375.1 of Woeseiaceae bacterium. Lineage (GTDB taxonomy): Bacteria > Pseudomonadota > Gammaproteobacteria > Steroidobacterales > Woeseiaceae > UBA1847. The sequence continues at coordinate 22,406 of JABDQH010000023.1, read as the reverse complement.
CGCTCTGGGCATCGTCGTTCTAGCGGCTCTGCCGGCCGCCGCACAGGATATAGACTGCGGTGAATGCCATGAAGACGTCGTGTTCGCGTCCACGGCGCATCCTGACGTCACCTGCCAGGAATGCCACACCAACGTAACGATCGAACATGAGGACGCCGACCTCGAGCCGCTGACTGATGCAGATAGCTGTGGCGAATGCCACGGCAGCACCGGTCGTACCGTCGGGCGCAGCGTGCACAAGGGCGAGGCAGGCTGCAACGACTGCCACGGCGCGCCGCATGAGATTCACCTGGTCAGCGAGCTGGCATCGGCCGTTTCCCCGGTCAACCAGATCCAGAACTGCGGTGCCTGTCATGACGATCCGCCGGAACTGATCGAGGGCTACCTGGCCGGCGAGCACGGCAAGGCACTGCTCCTGTCCGGCCTGATCGATGCGCCCAGCTGCAGCGACTGCCATGGCGACCATCGCATCATGGAAGCCGACACGTCGCGTGCGCCGACGGCACACGGCAACTCGCCCGAGACCTGCGGCAGCTGCCATGCGATCCTGTTCGAGGAATGGAAGACGCAGAGTGCGCACGGACTCGCCTGGCAGGATGAAAACGAAGAGGGTCCGGTTTGCGTGGACTGCCACTCCAGTCACGAGATCGTCGACCCGACGTCGTACAACGCGCGCCACGCTGCCGCACAGAATTGCGGGTCCTGTCACGAGGACTACCTCGCGTCGTTCCGCCACTCCTTCCACGGCAAGGCCCTGCATCTCGGCTTATCCGACGGGGCGACGTGCGCGGATTGCCATACGCCGCACAAGAACCTGGCCGCTGACAACCCCGCTTCGAGCGTGCATCCGGACAATCTCGAAGGCATGTGCGGCAACTGCCACGAAGGCATTACGGCAGCGTTCGCGACCTTCAGTCCGCACAACGACCCGACCAATCCCGACGACGACTTCAGGGTCTACGTCGTCTGGTTCTTCATGACGGGTCTGCTGATCGGGGTGTTCATCTTCTTCGGCGTGCATGACTTCCTGTGGCTGCAGCGCTCACTCGTCGGCACATTCCGCGGCGAGTTCGAAGAAGAGCGCAGCGCCGCCAGCGGGCAGTACGTCAAGCGTTTCCGGCGCGGCCAGATGCGCACGCACGTCGTCATCATCACGACGTTCATGTTGCTGGCGCTGACCGGCCTGCCGCTCAAGTTCGCGGCTGCGCCCTGGGCGCAGACGCTCGTCAACGTCCTCGGCGGCATCGATTCGACGCGCTTCCTGCATCGCGTCGCTGCTATCGGCACCTTCGGCTACATGCTCTGGCACGTCACCGAGGTCTTCTACCGTGCCGTGATCAAGCGCGAGAAAGGCATGTTCTGGGGACCGAACTCGATGACGCCACAGCCCAAGGACCTCAGCGACTTCGTGGGCAATATCAAGTACTTCCTGTACCTGGGTGAGCGTCCGCCAGGCGATCGCTGGACGTACTTCGAGAAGTTCGACTACCTCGCGGTCTTCTGGGGTGTCGCGATCATCGGCCTTTCCGGGCTGTTCCTGTGGGTACCGGACTTCTTCACGAGGTTCCTGCCGGGCTGGACGCTCAACGCAGCCGCCGTAATTCATAGCGACGAGGCGCTGCTCGCGACCGGGTTCATCTTCTTCTTCCACTTCTTCCATACGCATCTGCGGCCCGAGAGTTTCCCGATGGATCTCGTGATCTTCACGGGCAAGATGTCGCTCGAACGCTTCAAGGCGGAACGGCCGCTCGAGTACGAGCGCATGGTCGAAGACGGCACGCTGGAAGACCACCTGGTCGATGCGCCGACGCCGCGGCAAAGGCGGGACGCCTATATCTTCGGATCCGTCTTCCTGTTTACCGGCATCATGCTCGCGATCTTCATCGTCTGGGCGCTGCTGAAGCACTGATGGATGAGGATGGCGAACAACAACAATAGGGGTAGGGCATGATCAGGAACTTTTTGGGGTCGATTACGCGCAACGGCATCAGCCTGCTCGGCACGGCGCTCGCGCTCGCGGGCCTCGTGCTGATCGTGTGCCTGGTCTTGATTGCGATGCTCGGCTACGAGGGCGGGCCTTATCTCGGCATCCTGACCTACGTGATCCTGCCGATGATCTTCATCATCGGCCTCGTGTTGATCCCGATCGGCTCCCTGCTGCATCGCCGCAAGCTGAGGCGCATGGAGGGCGGCGAGGACGTCCCGGCGCTGCCGGTATTCGATCTCAACGATGAAAAGACCCGGCGCTGGATGCTGGTTCTGTTCGGCGCCACGATCGTCAATGTTGTCGTCATCGCCGGCGCGACCTACAAGGGCGTGCACTACATGGAAACGACCGAGTTCTGCGGCCTCTCCTGCCATTCCGTCATGCAGCCGGAGTACACGGCGCATGCCCGTTCGCCGCACTCGCGCGTGTCCTGCGCCGATTGCCATATCGGGACGGGCGCCGACTGGTTCGTCAAGTCGAAGCTCGACGGTTCGTGGCAGCTCATTGCAGTGGCCCTCGACCTCTACCCGCGCCCGATTCCGACGCCGCTGCACGACCTGCGGCCGGCGCCCGAAACCTGCGAGCAATGCCACTGGCCGACCAAGCACGTGGGCGACAAACTGCGCATATTCCGTCACTACGAAGAGGATGAGCAAAACACCGAGCTGACCACGGCCATGCTCCTGCGCGTGGGCGGTCCCGGGACCGGCATCGGCGATGGCTCGGGCATTCACTGGCACGTCAGTCCCGACGTCGACATCCGCTACCGCTCGGACGAAACCCGCGAGGAGGTTTGGGAGATCGAGTACGCGAATGCCGATGGCACGGAGAAGCACTACAGCGTGCGCCGTGCGCCCGAAGAGGGTGGGACGTGGCGCAGCATGGACTGCGTCGATTGTCACAACCGGCCGACCCACATCTACGAGTCGCCCGGTCCGGCCATCGACACCGCCATCGCGAACGGGCGCATCGATCGCGGCCTGCCTTTCGTCAAGCGCGAAAGCCTGCGCATCATCCAGGCGAAGTACGATTCGCATGAGGCGGCACGCGGCGGCATTGCCGGGGAGCTCGCGGCCTTTTACGCCGAGAGTTACCCGGATCTGGCCACGGCGCGGGCCGATGACATTGCTGCGGCGGCGGACGCGCTCGGCGACATCTACTCGGTCAATGTCTTTCCGCAGATGGAGGTCTGGTGGGATACCTACCCGGATCACATCGGGCACGAGCAGTCCGACGGCTGCTTCCGCTGTCACAAGCGCAGCATGCGCACCGCCGAGCGCGAACAGGTATCGGACGATTGCGAGAATTGCCACATACTGCTCGCCGAAGAGGAGGAGAACCCGGACATCGTGTCCGTGCTCAATCCGGAATGAGATCGACAGCCAACAGACAACTCGCCAACGAGATGATCAGCGGCGGCAGCGGCCTGCTGCTCGCGGTATTCATGTGGGGCCATGTCCTGCTCGTCGGGTCTATCCTGACCGGTGAGCGCGGCTTCGACTGGCTCGCGACCTTCCTCGAGGACTACTACATCGCGCAGCCGACCGTGCTCGCGATCCTGTTCCTGTTCGTCGTCCATGCCGTGTTTGCGGCGCGCAAGATCCCGGCGCAGCTCGCCGAGCGCAAGCGCATCGCCGAACTCGCGCAGGGGCTCAGCCGGTCGGGCCGCGAGCGCGTCGAGACGCGCACCGAGCATTCGCCGTTTCGGCCACACGTCGAGTCGATGCTGTGGATCTGGCAGGTGCGCACGGGCATGGTCATGCTCGTGCTCGGCAGCTTCCACCTCGTGCTGCTTGCGCTCGACATCTTCACGCCGCTGTACGGCGAGATGGCGGGCATCGAGTCGGTCAGCTCGATGGCTCGGGTGCAGGCGGGTCTGTGGCTGCCGTATGCCGTCCTCCTGCTGTGCGTAGAGTTTCACGCGAGCATCGGGCTGTATCGTCTTGCCATCAAGTGGGGCGCCGATCTGTGGTTCTCACGCGAGACGCTGCATCGCATCGAACAGGTCATCTTCTGGGTCGTGCTCGGCCTCGGCACGCTGACGCTGATCGTTCTCGCCGGCTGGCTCGAACCGCCGCTCGCGTTCCTGTTCGAAGGAGGCGTGTCATGACCGAACGACTGCTCGCAACGGACGTACTCGTCATCGGCGGCGGGCTTGCGGGCGAGCGTGCCGCCATCGAAGCCGCGGCCGCCGGCCACGACGTCATAATCCTGTCGCTCGTGCCGCCACGCCGCAGTCACAGCTGCGCTGCGCAGGGTGGCATGCAGGCCGCGCTTGCAAACTGCGTCAAGGCCGAAGGCGACGGCCCGACGGTCCACTTCCTCGACACGGTGCGCGGCTCCGACTGGGGCGCCGACCAGGAGGTGGCCAACATCTTCGCCGAAGAAGCGGTCGTCGCCGTGCGCGAGCTCGCACACTATGGCGTGCCGTGGACGCGCGTACGGGGCGGCAAGAACAAATATTTCATCAAGGGCGATGAAGTCGAAATCGACGAGGCGCTGGAAAACGACGGCCTGATCATGCACCGCGACTTCGGCGGCACAGCCAAGTGGCGCGCCTGCTACGCGGCTGCCGGGACCGGACACGCCGCGCTCTATGCCGTCGACTCCGAAGTCGTACGCCTGGGCATCACGGTGCGCGACCGCACCGAGGCCGTCGCACTGATCCACGATGGCAGTCGTTGCCTCGGCGCAATCGTGCGTTGTCTGCGTACGGGCGCGCATTTCGCCGTCATGGCCAGGGCGACCGTCATCGCGACGGGTGGCTATGGTCGCATCTATGGCCAGTACACGAGTAACGCCACGATCAATGAAGGCACGGGCGCATCGATTGCGCTCGATACCGGCGTCGTCGCCCTCGGCAACATGGAGGCCGTGCAGTTTCACCCGACGACGCTGTCGCCGAGCGGTATCCTCGTGACCGAGGGTTGCCGCGGTGACGGCGGTTACCTGCTGGACAAGAACCTGAATCGATTCATGGTCGAGCGCGAGCCCGAGAAGCAGGAACTCGCGAGTCGCGACGTCGTGTCCCGTCACATGGCCCAGGTCATGCGCGACGGCGACGGCGTCGACTCGCCTTATGGCCCGCACCTGTGGCTCGACATCCGGCACCTGGGCGAGGAACACCTGCGCACCAAGCTGCTCGAGGTCTGGGACATCTGCCGCGACTTCGTCGGCATCAATCCGGCGGAGAAACTCATTCCGGTGCGCCCGACACAGCACTACTCGATGGGCGGTATCCGCGTCAACAAGGACGGCCAGGCCTACGGGTTAGCGGGCCTGTTCGCCGTTGGTGAGGCGGCCTGCTGGGACATGCATGGATTCAACCGCCTCGGCGGCAACAGTCTCGCCGAAACGCTCGTAGCTGGCCGCGTCGTCGGCCAGCGCGTGGCCGAATACGCAGCGGGAACCGACCTGCGCAGCAACACCGGGTACGTATTCGATGCGCTCGCCCAGGCCGAGCAAACAGCGGCCGATTGGCTCGCGCGCAGCGGCGCCGGGCGCAGTATTTACGAAATCCGGGATGACATGGGCGAGATCATGATGCACAAGGTCGGCATCTTCCGTAATGGCGACGAGCTGGAACAGGCGGTCGCGGAACTCGGACAGCTACTCGACGACTGCGACCATGCCGTGCTGCGCTGCAGGGACCGGGGCGTCAATCCGGAACTGGCGTTTGCTTTGCGTCTCAAGGGGATGTTGCGCCTGTCGATGACGGTTGCCAGGGGCGCGCTGGCGCGCACCGAGAGCCGCGGCGCGCACTATCGAATGGACTACCCGCTGCGCAACGATCGCGACTGGCTCAGTCGGACGCTCGTCACGTGGGCGGCAGATGCCAGCGAGCCGGTGTTCAGCTACGAACCGACCGGCATTATCGACGTCGCGCCAGGCTACAGGGGTTACGGTGCCGACGAGCGCATCGAGATGACCGCGACGCTCGAGGAACACAATGCCGACGTCGTCGAGCAGCAGGCACGGCTGGGCCGCCTGCAGACGACCGAGGAAATGGGAACCCGCCTGCGCCGCGGCGCGTGGCAGGACGTTGCGAGGTAGGGACACATGGACAAGAGCAACAAGGCGCGTCGGCTTCGATTCGAGATATTTCGCTACAACCCGGAGGACCCCGGCTCGGCTCCGCATACGGACATCTTCGAGATCGAGGAGACCGAGTTCATGACGCTGTATATCGCGCTGAACCAGATTCGCGAGCAGCACGATACCGGACTGCAGTTCGACTTCGCGTGTCGATCCGCGATCTGTGGTTCATGTGGCATGATGGTCAACGGGCGCCCGGCGCTCGCATGCCGCACGCTGACCTCGGATCTGCCCGAGGAGATCCGGCTCTATCCGTTGCCGGCCTTCAAGCTCGTCGGCGATCTCTCGGTCGATACGGGTACCTGGTTTCGCGAGATGGCCGAGCGCACCGAAGCCTGGATTCACGAGCGCCTGGCGTTCGATCCCGATGCTGTCGAGCAGCGCATGAGCGACGACATCGCGGCGGCGATTTACGAGGGCGATCGTTGCATCGAATGCGGCTGTTGCGTTGCGTCCTGCGGCGCGGCGAACCTCGATGAGGAGTTCCTCGCCGGCGCCGGCCTGAATCGCGTGGCGCGGTTCATGATGGACCCGCGCGATGCGCGCAGCGATGCCGACTGGTACGAGGTCGTGGCCGGCGACAAGGGCGTGTTCGGTTGCATCGGCATGATGGCCTGCGCCGACGTGTGCCCGAAGGAACTACCGTTGCTGGACGTCTACGCCTACCTGAGGCGCAAGGCGCTCGGCGCGCGCTTCGTCAAGAAGGACGCGGGCTAGGGGAAGGGGTTTTCTACGCCTCGGGCTACTCTGTTTGCGGCCCCGATTCGACCTTCCTGGGCGGCATCACTACGGTCGCGCCAGCCGATATGAAGTTCGGCGACAGGCGACGTGCCTCCGACGTCCGCGGCCGCTCCCTGCGCATGAAGACGAACAGCAACAGCCCGTAAAGGACGCAGCCCATACCGAGGAAGATGTAGGCGAAAGACAGCGAATAGTCGAGGCCCAGGTACAGACCGCCCGAAATGAATAGCAGGCCGAGAAGCAGCCACACCATCGGCAGCCGCTCAAAAACAATCGTAAACAGTTGCATCCCTTCCTCGTTCGTCGCTTGCGAGTTTGACGCGCAGGATACTAGGCGTCGGAAGTGACCACATATGTGGTGCCAGTCACAGAAATGCGTACTGTGCGCCAGTTCATCCGAGGATCTGGGAACCAGTTCACACCGTGACACGGCCTGCGGGCGTTGCTATCCCTTGGCCAGCACCTCGAGGGCGCGCAGGACATCCCGGCGGCTGATCTGGCCGACGAGCCGGTTCCGGTCGGTGACGGGGAAGCGCCGGAAGCGCGAATCGAGAAAGCGCTGCGCCAGATCGACGATGCTCATTTCGGCATTCACGGTCATGACGTCATCGCTCATGTAGTCGGCCACCGGCCCGCCGTACTCGCCGTAGTACCCTGCCTGCAAGGCGACCTTGAGGCAGTCCAGTTCGGAGAGCATGCCGATCAGATTGCCGGCGTCGTCCACGACGGGTGCGCCGGCTATGCGATGCTCGACCAGCGTGTGAATGGCGTCGAGGATGTTCGTTTCTCGCTTGAAAGTGACGAGAGTTCTCGTCATGTGGTCCTTGACGATACAGGACTTGATGGGCATGTCAGTTCTCCGTCTGCTCGGCCTGGCCCTTGCGGCGGCACCGGCCGTTACCGGAACACAGTTCGCAGCCGCCGCCATTCAGTCCGCCGCAACTGCCGCTGATGGCCTTGCGCCCGTTCATGACGCCGACACTCATGCCCGCGATGACGAGCAGGATGATGACGAAGCTTAACAGCAATGTGGTGAGGGCAATGTTCATTGGGTATCCAGGGTGTCGAACCGCAGCGTGGCTATTTCCTCGATATTAGTCCCGTTGCGCACGAGAAAATAGCCCGCGACGTCAAGTTCGGTCGCGAGAGCGGGTCCGTTCACCGGCCCCAGGACGAGAAAGGCCGTGGCCATCGCGTCGGCAAAGGCGGCCGACGGGTGCACTACCGTGACCGCGGCAAGATCGTGCGTGACCGGCCGTCCGGTGCGCGGATCGATCGTGTGGGAATAGCGCGCACCGTCGTGCTCGAAGTAGTTACGGTAGTCGCCCGACGTGGCGACGCTCGTGTCGGTGACACGCACAATCGCATGCGGCACGCGCTCCGAGGTCGACGGCGCCTCGATCGCGATGGCCCAGTTCCTGCGCTCGCTGTTGTGTCCGCTGACGCGCAGTTCGCCGCCGATCTCGACGAGGTAGTTGCCGAGACCGCGTGCGTCGAGCAGTGCCGCGAGTGCGTCGACCGCGTGACCCTTGGCCCAGCCGGACAGGTCGACGTAGATGGCGCGGTGGTCCTTGCGCACGAGGCGCGCGTCGCAGTCGATGTCGAGCTGGCCGTAACCCACGCGCCGCCTGGCCGCGTCGATCTCGGCGTCCGACGGAGGCGCGGCGACGTCGCCGCCCGGACCGAAACCCCACAGATTGACGAGCGGCCCGACCGTGACGTCGAATGCGCCATTGGTCGCCTCGCTGATATCTCTCGTGCTCTCGAGTGCGGCGCAAAAGGCGGGGGATACCAGGATCCAGTCGACCGACGTGTTCTCGTTGAACGCCGACAGTTCGGAATCACCGCGCCAGGTCGAGGCGAGCAGGTCGATGCGCGTCAACGTTGCGACGATGTCGCCTTCGAGTGCGTCGATATCGAGCGCATCGGGCGGTGCGACGATGCTCACGTTGAACGTCGTGCCGAGCGCATTGCCACTCAGGTCCAGCTGTTCCAGGCGGCCGTCTCCGCACCCGGCGAGCGTCAGCAGTGCGGCAAGGAGCGGCAGGCGCACCACCGGCCTAGCCGCCGAAGTCGTCCAGCATGATGTGATCGCCTGGCACGCCAAGGCTGTCGAGCATCTTGATGACCGCAGAGTTCATCATCGGCGGACCGCACAGGTAGTACTCGCAGTCTTCCGGGGCCGGGTGCTTCGCGAGGTACTCGTCGAGCAGCACCTGGTGGATGAAGCCGGTCAGGCCGGTCCAGTTGTCCTCGGGCTGTGGCTCGGACAGGGCGAGATGCCACCGGAAGTTGTCATTCTTCTCGGCGAGCTCGTCGAAGTCCTCTTCGTAGAATATCTCCTTGAGGCTGCGCGCACCGTACCAGAACGACATCTTGCGTTTGCCGTGCTTGCGCAGGAGCTGGTCGAAGATGTGCGAGCGCATCGGTGCCATGCCGGCGCCGCCTCCGATGAAGACCATCTCGTTGTCCGTATCTTTCGCGAAGAATTCGCCGTACGGCCCGGATACGGCGGCCTTGTCGCCGGGCTTCAGGTTGAATATGTACGACGACATGATACCCGGCGGAACGCTGTCGTCGGCGCCGGGCGGCGGCGTCGCGATACGCACGTTGAGCTTGATGACGGTCTTTTCGAGCGGGAAACTCGCCATGGAATAAGCGCGCATCGTCGGCGCCTTGACGTGCGACTCGTAGCGCCACAGGTCGAAGCGATCCCACTCGTCGCGAAATTCCTCTTCGATGTCGAAGTCGGTGAATTTGAGATCATGCGGCGGGCACTCGATCTGGATGTAGCCGCCCGCGCGGAATTCGAGTTCCTCACCCGCCGGCAACTCCAGCACGAGTTCCTTGATGAAGCTCGCGACGTTGTGGTTTGAGACGACCGTGGTCTCATAGCGTTTGACGCCGAACACCTCGTCCGGAACCTGCACGCGCATGTCCTGTTTGACAGCGACCTGGCACGAGAGCCGATAGTGGTCGGCGGCATCGCGCTTGTTGATGACCGAGGTTTCAGTCGGCAGGATCGCGCCGCCGCCGGACAGGACGCGCACGCGGCACTGGGCGCAGGTCCCGCCGCCGCCGCAGGCGGACGGAATGAACAGCTCGTGGTCGGCGAGGCTCTGCATGAGCTTGCCGCCGACGGGGACCGAGAGCTCGAGTTCGTCGTTGACGGTAATGGTGACGTTGCCCGTGGCGACGAGTTTCGAGCGCGCAACGAGGATGACGAAGACCAGGAGCAGGACGACGGCCGTAAACAGGCCGACGCCAAGCAACACTTCCTGCAGTACGGCAGAGTCGATGTTCACGTCAGATACCCGAAAAGCCCATGAAGCTCAGCGACATGAGGCCGACTATGATGAAAGCGATACCGAGTCCCTGCAGTCCGTCAGGGACGTCCGAATACTTGAGTTTTTCGCGGATGCCCGCGAGCGCGATCAGTGCAATGGCCCAGCCGGTGCCGCTGCCGACACCGAACACGACAGACTCGGCGAAGTCATACTGGCGTTCGACCATGAACAGTGTGCCGCCCAGGATCGCGCAGTTCACGGTGATCAGCGGCAGGAAGATGCCGAGCGCGTTGTAGAGCTTCGGCACGTATTTGTCCAGCGTCATCTCGAGAATCTGCACGAGCGCGGCGATCACACCGATGTAGCTGACGAGCCCGAGGAAGCTCAGGTCGACGTCGGGCAGGCCGGCCCACGCGAGCGCGCCGTCGGCAAGCAGGAAGTTGTAGATCATGTAGTTCACGGGAACCGTGATGACCTGGATTGCAATCACGGCGAGGCCGAGGCCGATCGCGGTCTCGACGCGCTTCGATACGGCAAGGAACGTGCACATGCCGAGGAAGAACGCCAGCGCGAGGTTCTCGACGAAGGTGGCCTGGATGAACAGGCTGACGAGGGCTTCCATCAGTAGACCTCCGTCCGGTGGACTTCGTGGATCTGGTACTCGGGCTTCTCGACCTGTTGCGTGCGCCACGTGCGGATCGCCCAGATCAGGAGCCCGATGATGAAGAACGCGCTCGGCGGCAGCAGCATCAGGCCGTTGGCGTAGTACCAGCCGCCGTCGGTAACGAGCTCGAAGACCGGGTAGCCGAGCAGCGTGCCGGCGCCGAACAGCTCCCTGAGCGTCGCGACCGCTATCAGGATCACGCTGTAGCCGAGGCCGTTGCCGAGCCCGTCGACGAAGCTCATGACGACGCCGTTCTTCATCGCGAAGGCCTCGGCGCGGCCGAGGACGATGCAGTTGGTGATAATCAGGCCGACGAAGACCGAAAGTTGCTTGCTGGTCTCGAAGGCGTAGGCCTTGAGCATCTGGTCGACGAGGATCACGAGCGACGCGATGATCGTCATGTGGACGATGATGCGAATGTTGTTGGGGATGCGGTGGCGCAGGGCGCTGATGGCGGCGCCGGCCAGTGCGGCGACGCTGGTCAGCGCGACGCACATGAGCAGCGCCGGCAACAGCGACGTCGTAACCGCGAGTGCCGAGCATATGCCGAGCATCTGCAGCGTTACAGGGTTGTTGTCGACCAGCGGGTCGATCAGGACGGTGCGTGCTTCACTCATGTCTGGCTTTCCTCGCGAAGACCCTCAAGGTAAGGCCCGAATCCATGCGGGCCGGTCCAGTAGCGCACGAGATAGGTGACGCCGTTGGCCGTCAGCGTCGCGCCGGCCAGGCCGTCGATCTCGTGTCGGGAATCCGCCGGTGCCTTGCCCTTCACGACCCGGACCTGCGGCTCCTCGCTGTCGCCGTAAATCAGCTTGCCGGCCCATTGCGCGCGCCAGGTGTCCTTGTCGATCTGGTCGCCGAGCCCCGGCGTTTCCGCATGCGCGTAGAAGCGCAGTCCCCGGATCGTGTCGCCGTTGGGCGCGACTGACAGGTAGCCCAGCATCGTCGACCACAGGCCTTTGCCGTAGACAGGCAGGATGACCTGTGTGACGGCATCCCCTTCCCTGACCAGGTAGATAGGCACGTAGCGCGGGCGCTGGCCGATGCTCGCGATATCGAGATCGGGCGGAATCGGAACCTCCAGCGCGGTGTCGCCGTCATCGCTGTAGTCGCCGGTGTCGAGGTCGACGACGCGCGTTTCGATGGTCTCGAACAGCGCGCCGACATCGGCACCGGGCTGCATGAGCCCGGCGACGTCGAGGATGATCTGCTGGCGGAATAGTTCTTCGTTCTTCCGCTGCACGGGTTTCAACACGATGGCCGCGCTCGATACGATGATCGAACACACGAGACTCAGCCCGATGGCGACGATCAGCGTGTTCGAGATGCTGTCGCGGTCAAATGGTTTCTTCTCAGACATTGCGTTTCAGCCTCCGCTTCACGTTGACGCGCACGACGAAGTAATCGATCACCGGCGCGAATACGTTGGCGAACAGGATGGCGAGCATGATGCCCTCGGGGAACGCCGGGTTGACGACACGAATCAGCCAGGTCATGAAGCCGATAAGCAGGCCGAAGACCCACTTGCCGGCGTCAGTCTGCGCCGCGCTGACCGGGTCCGTGGCCATGAATACGGCGCCGAAGGCGAAGCCGCCCACCACGATGTGCCAGTACCACGGCATCGTCATCATCGGGTTGCTGCTCTCGGGGTTACCGAAAATCAGCGTCGGAATGATCAGGCCGAGGAACACGGCGACGATGATGCGCCACGAGGCGATGCGCGCGAAAATCAGGAACGCGCCGCCGATCAGACAGGCAAGCGCCGAGGTTTCGCCGATCGAGCCCTGCATCTGCCCGATGAAGGCCTGCGTCCAGGTGATGCCGGTGGCGGCGATACCCTGCATGCCCTCGAGCGCACCGATGCCGAGCACCGTCGCGCCCGTGAAGCCGTCGGCGGCCGTCCACACGGCGTCGCCCGAGATCTGCGCCGGATAGGCGAAATACAGGAAGGCGCGGCCCAGCAGCGCTATGTTGAGGAAGTTCTTGCCGGTACCGCCGAAGACTTCCTTGCCGATGATGACGGCGAACGTGATACCGACGGCGACCTGCCACAGCGGGATCGTCGCGGGCAGGATCAGCGCGTACAGCCAGCCCGTGACGAAGAACCCCTCGTTGACCTCGTGGTTGCGAACGGCCGCGAACAGGACTTCCCAGGTCAGGCCGACGGCCATCGTCACGATGTAGATCGGCAGGAAATACAGGGCCCCCTGCAGCACGCAGTCGTACAGGCTGTTGGGGTCGTAGCCGGCGCCGAGCAGCGCCAGCAGCATGCCGCGCCAGCCTTCTATGCCGGCGAGCCCGAGGCCCTGCATTGCCATGTTGGCCTGGAAGCCCGTATTCCACATGCCGACGACGGCCGCCGGGACCGAGGCGAACACGACCAGGATCATGACGCGCTTCAGGTCGATGGCATCGCGCAAATGGGGCGAGCCGCGGGCCAGGTCGGCCGGCGAATACAAGAACGTGTCGACGGCCTCGAACAGGGCGTGCATCTGTTCGAAGCGGCCACCCTTGGTGAACAGGGGTTCGAGACGGTCGAGGAATGAACGTAGTGGTTTCATCAGCCGTTCACCTCGATTTCATGCAGCGTGTTGCGGAGATGCGGGCCATACTCGTATTTACCGTTGCAGACGAATGAGCACAGCGCGAGATCCTCTTCGTCGAGTTCCAGGCAGCCGAGATCGCGGGCGCCGTCGGTGTCGCGGACGAGCAGGGCCTTGAGCAGCGGTGTGGGCAGGACGTCGAGGGGCATGACGCGCTCGAAGCTGCCGATCGAGACCATCGCACGCGGGCTGCCGTTCTGCGACGTCGTAAATTTGTAACCGGTACCGAAGAGCTTGCCGACATAGGCGCGGGCCAGCGAGAACTTGCCGCGACCGGGACGCGCAAACTCGAGAAATTCGCGCGGGTGGCCTTCCTGCAGGACCGAGAGCTGGTCGTCATAGCGTCCCAGGTAGGACGCCCAGCCGGCCGCGCGGTGGCCGTTCAACACCGAGCCCGAGACGACGCGCACGTCGCCGGCCTCGACCTCGCCACGAATCAGCTCGTTGGTGTTGGCGCCGAGCCGCGTCGTGATCAGGCGCGGATTCAGCACCTTGGGCCCGGCGATCGAGACGACCAGGTCCACGGACAGCCGGCCGCTCGTGAACAGCTTGCCGTACGCAATCACGTCCTGGTAGCCGATGTGCCAGACGATTTTCGTCTCGCTGACCGGGTCGAGGAAATGGATGTGTGTCCCGGCGAGACCGGCCGGGTGCGGGCCCGAGAATTCGGCATGCCGGAACTTGTCGGAACCCGGCACGGTTATCCCCGACTCGTGCGCCGTGCACACGTAGACCGGGCCGTCGGTCAGGTGCGACAGGACCGTGAGGCCGTTGGCGAAGGCCTCGGGGTCGCGCCCGATGATGACGGCGGGATCGGCGGCGAGCGGGTTGGTGTCGATCGCCGTGACGAAGATCGAGCGCGCCTCGGCGTCGGGTGCCGGGATCCTGGAGAACGGCCGCGTGCGCAGGGCCGTCCACAGGCCGGAGCCCAGCAGGTTGTCGCGCACGGCCTGGCCCTCGAGCCCGGCGAGTTCGTCGGCCCGATAGCTCGCGAAATCCTCGGCGTCGTCGCCGTCGAGATCAATGACGACCGATTGCAGGATGCGCCGTTCGCCACGATTGACGGCCGCGACCGTGCCGCAGCCGGGCGCCGTATACGTGACGCCCGGGTTGGACTTGTCCTGGAAAATCGGCGTGCCGAGTTTCACGCGATCACCCTCGCGCACGAGCATGCGGGGCTTCAGGTCGTGGGTGTCGGGTCCGAGCAGGGCGACGGAAGAGACTTCCGGCCCGTTGCCAACCGTTTGTGCGGGTGCGCCGGACACGGGGATGTCCAGGCCTTTCCTGATCTTGATATGCATACGTTTAGTCGTTCAGAAGCAGTTTCGTCGTTCAGAACCAGACGCCGTAAAGGGCGCAGCCGGCCAGCCAGATACTACCGATAGCCTGGATCGCCAGCGTCGCCTCGATCGAACGTGTCATCGTTTCCCGGTCGGCCATGCCGCCCCGGATGCCGGCGGCTGCCTTGAATGCGAGTACGAGGAGGCCGACCGGGACCAGCGGCGCCAGCAGCGGCAGGGCACCCGACCAGGTCAGCAGGACCACGATCGCGGCTGCGCCGATGTTGACGGCAAGGTACAGGCTGGCGGTCACATCGAGCCCGAAGCGGACGGGCAGGGTGCGTTTGCCGGCAGCGCCATCGGCTTCCATGTCGGGGACTTCGTTGATCAACAGGATGTTCTCGACCCATGCGCCAAGCGGGATCGAGAGCAGTATCAGCGTACCGTCGATGGGCGCGCCCTGCAGCCAGGCGGCGCCTGTGACGGGCAGAACACCAAAAGCGATGCCGACGGCGATCTCGCCGAGCCCCATCGAGCTGAGCTTGAGCGGGCCAAGCGAATAGAGGACGGCGAGTAGCACGCCGATCAGGCCGAATGCGATGACGACGGGTCCTCTTTCCACGGTCAGCAGCACGCCGGCCAGCGTCGCCGTTGCGATAAGGCCGATGCCGAGGCGCCTCATCTGCGACCGCGTCAGGATGCCAGTCTGGATGAATCGCGATCCGCCCGTATAGGGATAGATGCGTTGTTCGTTGCGCGGGTCGGTGCCGATCTGATCGTCGCCGACGTCATTGAGCGCGTTGGCAGCGGCCTGCACGCACACCGTAGCGAGCAGCGCGAGGGCGAACACATACCAGTCGAAGCCGCCGCTGGCGTAGGCGCCCCAGGCAGAGCCGGCGACTACGGGCAAGATCGAAGCCGTGAAGAACTTGGGCCGCGTCGCATGGAATGCGCGTTTGAAGCTGCTTGCGACCGAGGTCCCGGCAAATTCCTCTGGCGCGGGGTTTAGGGGTCGAACGGTATCTGATGACATGCCTGATCCTGGGTATTTCTGGGCGGATGAGCGCGCCAGGCTGTTCTTGCTGTCGCCTTTATACCTGAAAAGGAGCTTATATACATACGCGCTTTCCGAGAACAATCAGGCGGGATTTTGCGCGCAATCAGCCTGTACAATAACGCGCTCCCAAAACGAACAGGACCACCATGAAACTGAGCAAAATCACAGCCCCGGCCCTCCTGGCACTGTTCCTGGGTGCCTGCGGTGGGGCCGACCGGGCCGACGATGCCGCGCCGGAAGCGGCCGACGAAGCCGCTGCGGCGCAGGCCGACGACATCGCGGTGACGGAGGCCGAACTCGCGGGCAATCCGTTCCTCGAGGAATGGGACACGCCCTACGGCGTGCCGCCGTTCAGCCGCATCGAGGACGCGCACTACATGCCGGCGATCAAGAAAGGCGTGCTCGAGCTGCGGGCCGAGATCGATTTGATCGCCAACAACGCGGACGAGCCGGGCTTCGACAACACGATCGTTGCGCTCGAACGTGCCGGCAGGCTGCTCAACAAGGCTGCGTACACGTTCGGCAATATCACGGGTACCGATATCAATGACGAGCTGCGTGCGCTGCAGTCCGAGATTTACCCGATGCTAACGCGCGAGCGCGACGCCATCACGATGAACGATGAGCTCTACGCGCGTGTCAAGGCGGTCTACGACCAGCGCGAAACGCTCGGGCTCGACGAGCAGGACGCGCGCCTGCTCGAGCTGACGCACCGCGGATTCGTACGTGCGGGTGCTGCTTTGTCGCCCGAGGTCAAGGAACAGGTAGCCGAGATCAATGCCGAGATTTCGGCCTTGACGACGAAGTTCGGCCAGAATCTCCTGCTCGAGACCAAGGCGTTCACGATGGAGCTCAAGAGCGATGAGGATGTCGCGGGCCTCAGCGACGATTTCAAGGTCGGAATCTGGGACGACGAGAAAGAAGCCTGGGTCGTCGGACTAAACCGCTCGTCCTACGAGACGTTCATGACGCAGTCGGAGAACCGTGAGCTCCGGGAGAGGCTTTTCAACGGTTACCGACTGCGCGCGACCGGCGGCGAGCGCGACAACGGTCCGATCGCCATCAAGGTTGCGCAGCTGCGCGCCAAGCGCGCCGAGCTCATGGGCTACGACTCGCACGCGCATTACATCCTCGAGTACAACATGGCGAAAACGCCGAAAGGTGCCGAGGACTTCCTCCTGAGGGTGTGGGAGCCAGGGCTCGCACAGGCCAAGCAGGAGCGTGCCGACATGCAGGCGATGATCGGCGACGAGTTGACGTTTGCCGCCCACGACTGGTGGCACTACGCGGAAAAGCTGCGCCTCGAGCGTTACAACCTCGACGAGAACGCGACCAAGCCCTACTTCAAACTCGAGAACGTGCGGGACGGCGCGTTCACGATGGCAAACAGGCTGTTCGGCATCACCTTCGAGGAAGTCGAGGTGCAAGGCTGGAACCCGGTCGTCGTGTCGTTCGACGTCAAGGACGAGAACGGCGAGCATCTTGGACTCTTCATGACCGACATGTTCGCGCGCGAATCGAAACGCGGCGGCGCCTGGATGAACTCGTATCGCGGTACATCCAACATCGACGGCGAGAGTATTCGCCCGCTCGTGACGAACAACATGAACCTGACGACGCCTCCCGAAGGCGAGCCGGCGCTGATGCGTTTCTCGGAAGTAGAGACCTTGTTCCACGAATTCGGTCACGGCCTGCACGGCATCATGACGAAGATCGACTACCCGACCTTCTCGGGCGTCGACGGTCCGCGCGACTACACCGAGTTTCCGGCTCAGATCCTCGAGCACTGGACGGCTCAGCCCGAAATGCTGGAGATCTACGCGCGTCACCACGAGACGGGCGAGGTGATCCCGGCCGATCTCGTCGAGCGCATGCGCCTGGCGCGTAACCACAACCAGGGCTTCGCGACGACCGAGTACACCGCGGCGTCGCTGCTCGACCTGGCATGGCACTCGCTGAGCTCCGAGGAGGCCGCGAAGATCACGGATGCGCGGGCATTCGAGAAGGAAGTACTCGCAGGCTATGGCCTGATCCCCGAGATCGAGCCGCGCTATCGCTCGCAGTACTTCAGCCATATCTTCGCGGGCGGCTACTCGGCCGGCTACTACGCCTACCTGTGGTCCGAGATTCTCGATGCCGACGGCTTCGACGCCTTCAAGCAGGCCGAGAACATCTGGGATCCGGTGATCGCGGGACGCCTCAAGAAGTGGGTCTACGAGGCCGGCGGCCTGCGGGAAGCCGACGAGCTGTATCGCAATTTCCGCGGCCAGGATCCGAGCATCGAGCCGCTGCTCGAAGGTCGCGGTTTCTCGGCTACAGGAGGCGAGTGACGCCCCACCACAGGCCGGTCAGCCCGATCAGGGCTGAGCCCGGCCGCACGATCCAGCTGCGGTACCCGGCGATGCCCGCCGGGTCCCGTAGCCAGCGTCGCAGGGCATACCCTACGATCGCCGCGACGAGAATGACGCTGAGCTGCCCGATTTCGACGCCGACGTTGAATCCGATCAGCGCGCTCCAGAACTGCCCCGGCGGCAAGCCGAGCTCGCCGAAGAAGCCGGCGAAGCCGAGGCCGTGAATCAGGCCGAAGCCGAATACCACGGCGGGGCGCCATCGCGTCATCTCCCTGAACACGAGGTTCTCGATGGCGACGAACGCGATCGTGAACGCGATCAGCGGTTCGACGACGCTCGAAGACGGCGTGATGAAACCCGTCGCGGCGAGCGCCAGCGTCACCGTGTGCGCGACCGTGAAGGCGGAGATCTGCCAGACGAGCGCGCCGACACGCACCGAGGCGAGAAAGATCGCGAGCACGAACAGGATATGATCCGCGCCGTCCGGAAGGATGTGGCCGATGCCGATGCCGACATAGAGGCGCAGGGTCTCGAAGAACCCGCGTTGCTCGTCAAGGACGGCGAGCAACTCGTTGTCGCCCGACTGGTCCAGCGCGCCCTCTGAACTGTTCATTTCCGCAAGCAGGGCGCACAGCTCCGGATCCATGCCGTCCTCGCCCGGCACGCAGAGTTCGTCCTCGGGGTGCGCGCCGGCAAGGCCAGCCAGGCACAGGAGCAGCAATGCGGTGAAGACGCGCACCCTTAAGATCCTGCGTTCATCCTCAGGACGACTTTGCCGAGCGCGCGGCGCTGCGTGATCAGGCGGAACGCCTCGGCGAAATCGTCGAGCATGAATGCCGCGCCGTAGCGTGGCTTGATGCGTCCTGCGGCCACGAATTCGGCGAGTTCGGCCGTGTTCTGCAGCATTTCCTCGGGGTGTTTCTCGGCCCAGGTGCCGTACCAGGTACCGACGATCGCGGCCTCCTTGAGCAGCGGCAGGTTGAGTGGAAAGCTAGGGATCTCGCCGCTGGCAAAGCCGACGACGATGTAACGGCCGTGCCAGGCAAGGGCGCGCACGGCCTGCATGGCGAGGTCCCCGCCGACCGGGTCATAGACGACGTCGACGCCAGGCCCAAGTTCGCGCAGTGCGGCGCGCAAGTCGCCATTCGAGTAATCGACAAGGTGGTTGGCCCCGGCTTCGGCGGCAAAGCTGAGTTTCTCGTCGGAACTCGCGGCCGCGATGACCTCGGCGCCCATCGCCCTGGCCAGCTCCACGGCGGCGTGGCCGACGCCGCCAGCGGCGCCGAGCACGAGCACGGTCTCGCCGGCCCGCAGGTTCGCGCCCTGCTTGAGGGCGTGATACCCGGTGCCGTAGGCGATGGAATAGGCCGCACCCTCTTCGAAGCCCATGGATTCGGGCAGATGAATCGCGTATCGCGCGTCGATAACGGATTTCTCCGCGAAGGCACCGCCGCGCAGCGCCGCGATGATGCGGTCGCCGGGTCTGAATGTCGTGACCTTGCTGCCGACGGCCGTCACCACACCCGATGCCTCGTTGCCGGGGATGAACGGCGGCTTCGCACGCACCTGGTACTGCCCCGCGACGGCCAGCACGTCGGCGAAATTGAGCGCGGCGGCGCGCACCTCGAAAGCGATGTCATTCTCGCCCGGAACGGGATCGTCCCACTCCTGCACGACCAGATCGTCGGGCGAACCGTATTCCTTGCAGACAAGCGCGCGCATACGTGGCTCCTTAAATACCGGTCCGGGATTGTATTAGAATCGCCGCGTCATATCGCCCGGCAGGAGCCGACATGCAGCGCATTCTAGTTTTTGTCTCTCTCGTTATCCCGATTGTTACCGGCTGCTCGCGGGACGAGGAGATCATCGATACCTACGATCCGGCGCGCGACTATTTCACGTACGCGGACACCGAGGCATTCGTCACCGAGCACCTGGCGCTCAATCTCGAGGTCGATTTCGACGCGTCGGTGTTGCGCGGCTATGCGACGCTGACGATGCGCCGCGTCGATCCGGCAGCGACCGACGTCGTGCTCGATACACGCGACCTCGACATTGCCTCGGCAACCGTGATCGTCGACGGCAGGACCGAGTCGGCCGGCTTCGCGACGGGCGAGCGTCACGATACGCTCGGAGCGCCGCTGAGCGTCGCCGTCCCCGCCGACACCGGCGAGCGTTTCGATCTCGTCATCGAATACGCCACGCGGCCCGAATCGACCGCGCTGCAGTGGCTGCCGCCGGAACTGACCGCGGGCGGCCGGCATCCGATGATGTTCTCGCAGTCGCAGGCCGTGCACGCGCGCAGCTGGGTGCCGCTGCAGGACACGCCGTCCGTGCGCATTACTTACGACGCAATCGTCCGCACGCCCGCTTCCCTGCTGGCCGTCATGAGTGCGGACAACGATCCGCTGACGCCACGTACGGGCGAGTACCGTTTCGATATGCCGCAACCGATCCCGTCGTACCTGCTCGCGATCGCGGTCGGCAACTTCTACTTCGCACCGCTCGGCGAGGATACGGGCATCTACACGGAACCGCAGATGCTCGATGCGTCCGTGTTCGAGTTTGCCGATACCCAGGCGATGCTAGACACGGCCGAGACAATGTACGGCCCCTACGAGTGGGGTCGTTACGATCTGCTGATCCTGCCGCCCAGTTTTCCCTACGGCGGCATGGAGAATCCGCGCCTGTCGTTCATCACGCCGAGCCTCCTGGCCGGCGATCGCAGCCTCGTGTCGGTCATTGCGCATGAACTCGCGCATTCGTGGTCGGGCAACCTCGTCACCAACGCCACCTGGCGCGACGGCTGGCTCAATGAAGGCATGACGAGCTACATCGAGTCGCGTCTGATGGAAGTCATCTACGACGTGCCGCGCGTCGACGAGGAGCGCGTGATCATGTACCGCGAACTGCTGCTCGATCTCGAACGCGTGCCCGAGCCCATGCAGGCGCTCGCGCCGCGGCTCGACGATGCCAACCCCGACGATTTCCAGGGCACGATTCACTACAGCAAGGGGCAGCTGTTCCTCGAGTATCTCGAGAAGGCGTTCGGTCGTGAGGTCTTCGACGCCTTTCTCCAGTCCTACTTCGAGGCCTTTGCGTTCGGGACGATTACGACCGAGCAGTTCCTCGACTACCTCGATGCCGAACTCCTGGGCCGGGAAGGCTCGCCCGTGTCGCGCGCGCAGGCCGAGCGGTGGGTCTACGAGGCAGGGCTCCCCGCCGATGCGCCCGTTCCGACGTCGGAAAACCTCGACAATGCGCAGCGACTGGCCGGATCGTGGGCTGCCGGCGACACGGCGCTTGCCGACGTCGACATCTCGGCCTGGAGCCCGCACGCGAAGATCCACTTCATCAACAGCCTGCCGGCCGACCTGTCGCAGGCCATGCTCGCCGAACTCGATGCGAAGTGGCAGCTCAGCGAGACGACGAATGCGGAAATGGCGCGCACGTGGTTCATCCAGGTGGCGGCGCGGCGTTACACGGACGTATACGCTCAGCTCGAGGCGCACCTGAATCGCTACGGGCGCGGGCGCCTGATCGCCCCCGTATACCGTGCGCTCATGGAGAATGGCGAGGACGCGCAGCTGGCGCGCGAGATGTTCGAGCGCGCGCGCCATGCCTACCACCCGATCACCGCCGGCTGGATCGAAATGTCGCTGGACCGGGGCTGACGCCCGGGAAATTACGTATCGTGCCGGGTCGCCTGCGGCGCTAGGCTCGGATGATGAGCGAAGCGCAGGTCCTCTTGGTGACCGCGGCGACGATCGCGTTCCTGCATACGATCCTCGGCCCGGATCACTATCTCGTCTTCACGGCCATGGGCAAGGCGCGTGCCTGGAGCCTTGCGAAGACACTGCGCATCACGTTCTACTGTGGCATCGGGCACGTCCTCGGTTCGTTGCTGCTGGGTGCCCTCGGCCTGCTCGCGGGCGCGCAGCTGGCGTCGCTGGTCGAGATCGAGGGCCTGCGCGGCAATCTCGCAGGCTGGGCGCTGCTGACGTTCGGGCTCGTTTATTTCGCCTGGGGTCTGAAGAAAGCCGGTCGTTCGCACCGCCACTCACACGCTCACGTCCACGACGGTGTCGCGCACGCGCACGAACACGATCATCGCCACGAGCATGCGCATGTCCATGCCGAGCGCAGTTCGATCACGCCGTGGGTCGTTTTCGTCATTTTCGTTCTCGGCCCCTGCGAGGCGCTCATTCCGCTGTTCATGTACCCGGCGGCGCAGCACAACGCCTTGCTCGTCGCCCAGGTGGCGATCGTCTTCAGCGTTATTACGCTGCTGACGATGCTGGCCTGCGTCGCGATCACGACGATCGGCCTCGACAGGCTCAG
>JABDQH010000001.1 GCA_013042375.1 Woeseiaceae bacterium | reverse complement strand
TTGAAGACGTCGATCGGTTTGCCTTCGAGGATGTTGCGCGTGAACATGAACAGCGCCATGTCCGGCCGGCCCCAGGGGCCGTACACCGTGAAGAACCTGAGGCCCGTGGTCGGCAGGTCGTAGAGGTTCGAGTAGGTGTGCGCCATCAGCTCGTTGGCTTTCTTGGTGGCGCCGTAGAGTGCCAGCGGATGGTCGACGTTCTGGTGGATCGAGAACGGCATGGTCGTGTTGGCGCCGTACACCGAGCTCGAGGACGCGTAGGTGAGGTGCTCGACCTCGTGGTGGCGGCAGCCCTCGAGGATGTGCAGCGTGCCGACGATGTTGCTCTCGATGTAGGAATGCGGGTTCTCGATCGAGTAGCGCACGCCGGCCTGCGCCGCGAGGTGGATGACCTTGTCGAAGCCCTCCTTCGCGAACAGCGCCTCCATCGCGTCGCGATCGGCAAGATCAATACGCGCCATCGAGAAGGCGTCGTAGTCGTCGAGGAGCGCGGCACGCGCTTCCTTGAGCGACACGTCGTAGTAGTCGTTGAAATTGTCGAGGCCGACGACCGTGTCGCCACGATCGAGCAGCTGTTTGGACGTATGAAAGCCGATGAACCCGGCGGCACCTGTTACTAGAATCTTCACAGTCTGTCATCCACTGAATTGGCCGGCAGTACGTACTTGATGTCGTACAGCACGGATGTGTCCTTGCCGAAGGCCTTGATGCCTGCCTCGCCGAGCTCGCGGAAACAGTCATGGGCCACGGCGATGACGACCCCATCATACGCGCCTTTCTCGGGCTCGGCGACGAGGTCGATGCCGTATTCCTCTTTGGCCTCGGCGGTATCGACCCACGGATCGTGCACGTCCACGGAGCCGCCCCAGGAGGCCAGCTCGGCGACGATGTCGACGATCTTGGTGTTGCGCACGTCCGGGCAGTTTTCCTTGAACGTGAGGCCGAGGACCAGGATCTTCGCTTCCGACGGCCGGACGCCCTTGGCCGTCATCGCCTTGATGACGCGCGAGGCGACGTAGACCGCCATGTTGTCGTTGATGCGGCGCCCGGCGAGAATCATCTGCGGGTGATAACCGAGCTGCTCGGCCTTGTAGGTCAGGTAGTAGGGATCGACGCCGATGCAGTGCCCGCCGACGAGCCCGGGCCGAAACGGCAGGAAATTCCACTTGGTGCCCGCCGCCTCGAGCACCTCCTCGGTGTCGATGTCGACGCGCTCGAAGATCATCGCGAGCTCGTTGACCAGCGCGATGTTGACGTCACGCTGCGTGTTCTCGATGACCTTGGCGGCCTCGGCCACCTTGATGCTCGACGCCTTGTGCGTGCCGGCCGTGATGATCGTCGCGTACACCTCGTCGATGAACGTGGCGGCCTCGGGGGTCGAGCCCGACGTCACCTTGAGGATCGTCGGCAGGCGGTGCTCCTTGTCGCCCGGGTTGATGCGCTCGGGGCTGTAGCCGACGTAGAAGTCCTCGTTCATCGTGAGCCCGGAACCCTCTTCCAGCAGCGGCACGCAGAATTCCTCGGTACAGCCCGGGTACACGGTGGACTCGTACACGACGATGTCGCCTTTCTTGAGCACTTTGCCGAGCGTGGTGCTCGCGGCGCGCAGCGGGGTGAGCAGCGGCCGGCGCCCGTCGCCGATCGGCGTCGGTACCGTCACGATGTAGACGTTGCAGTCGCGAATGGCCTCGACGTCGGTCGTGTACTCGAGGTGCGTCGCCGCGGCGAGCTCCTCGTCCGAGCACTCGAGGGTCGAGTCGGAGCCGTCTTCGAGCTCGGCGACGCGCGCTGCGTTGATGTCGAAGCCGACGGTCGGGTAGTGCTTGCCGAACTCGACGCCCAGCGGCAGCCCGACGTAGCCGAGACCGATCACGCCGATCTTCAGGTTGTTGATGTCAAAGGACATGAATTCTCTCTGTTTTCAGGCGCATAAGGTACCAGTTACCTAGCAGCAAAAAAGGTAACTGGTACCGGTTTTGACATCTGTGGGAGCGGCTTCAGCCGCGAACTTCTTCAGGCCTGAAGGCCCTCCCACAGGTCCGTCCCCTAGCTCAGGTACCACAGCGCCGCCAGGCCCGTGGTGGACATCGTGATCGTATACGGAATCGCCATGATCACCATGCGGCCGTAGGACAGCCGGATCAGCGGCGCCAGGGCCGAGGTCAGCAGGAACAGGAAGGCCGCCTGGCCGTTCGGCGTCGCGACCGACGGGATATTCGTGCCCGTGTTGATCGCGACCGCGAGCGAATCGAATTTCTCACGCGTAATCAGGCCCGAGTTGTACATTTCCTCGACCTCGCCGATGTAGACCGTCGCGACGAAAACATTGTCGGAAATCATCGAAAGAAAGCCGTTGGCGAGGTAGAACACCGCGTCCTGCGACTTGCCTTCGAATGTCATGACCCAGTGGATGACCGGGGAGAACAGGTGCTGCGAGTGGATCACGGCGACGATGGCGAAGAACACCACGAGCAACGCCGTGAATGGCAGCGCCTCTTCGAAGGCGTGGCCGATGCGGTGCTCCTCGGTCACGCCGTTGAACGCCGTTGCCAGGACGATGACCATGAGGCCGACGACGCCGGGCTCGGCGAGATGAAATCCGAGCGCGATGACCAGCAGGATCGCTACCACGCCCTGCACGCCAATCGCGGCGCTTTCCTCCTTGGTGCGCTTCGAGGCCATGTCGTGATCGAACTCCTCGAGCACGCTGCGCACCTTGGGCGAGAGTTGCGCGCCGTAGCCGAAGATCTTGGTGATCTCGAGCAACATGCAGGTGATCAGGCCAACGACGAGCACGGGCATCGAGATGTGCGCCATGCGCAGGAAGAACTCGGCGAACTCCCATCCCATGACCTCGGCGATCAGGAGGTTTTGCGGCTCGCCGACCAGCGTCGTCACGCCGCCGAGCGCCGTGCCGACGGCGCCGTGCATCATCAGGCTACGCAGGAACGCCCTGAAGTTCTCGAGATCCACGCGGTGCATCTCGACGACCTGGTCGTCGGTCGTCGGGTCGTGATCGTGATCGAAGGCCTTGCCCGAGGCGACCTTGTGATAGACGCCGTAGAAACCGGCGGCGACCGTGATGATGACGGCCGTGACGGTCAGCGCGTCGAGAAACGCCGACAATACCGCCGCGGTGAGCGAGAACAGCATCGACAACAGGATCTTCGAACGCACGCCGAGCAGGATCTTCGTGAACGTATAGAGCAGCATCTCACGCAGGAAATAGATACCGGCCACCATGAACATGAGCAGCATGATGACCGGGAAGTTCACCTCTGCCTCGTGAAACACGGCTTCCGGCGTCGCCAGCCCGAGCAGGATGGCCTCGACCGCGAGCAGCCCGCCGGGTTGCAGCGGATAGCATTTGAGCGCCATCGCCAGCGTGAAGATAAACTCGAGCACCAGGACCCAGCCGGCGACGAACGGGCTGTAGATCGCGATGATTGGATTCAGGATCAGGAACCCGATGATCGTGAGTTTGTACCAGACCGGCGAGTTGCCGAGGAAGTTCGTGCGCAGCGCATCTGCCATGGTATACACCATCGGGTTATTGTCCTTTGTGCCTACCGCTCCGCGCGGAGCGAGCGGCCGATTCTATTCAAAATCCCAGACGCACGCACCGGATTTGCGCATCTTTTCGAGCAGTCCGTCGTGCGCGGCGATCTCGTCGGCCGTAGCCTCGATGACCGGGGTCGCAGCGGCTACGGCCGCGAACTGGTTCGGGCCTGCAGGCCCTCCCACATGCGGGGCTGAAGCCCCTCCCACAGCTGAAGCCCCTCCCGCAGCTGAAGCCCCTGCCGCAGCTGAAGCGCCTCCCTCGAGCCCGTCCTCATCCAGCAGCAGGCTCGACTGCCCGCCCGTCATCGCGAGGTACACCTGCGCGAGGAGATCCGAGTCGATCAGCGCGCCGTGCACATCGCGCTTCGACGCGTCGACGTTGTAGCGCTTGCACAGCGCATCGAGGCTGTTGCGCTGCCCGGGGTGTACCTCGCGGGCGATCTTGAGCGTATCGAGCACGAGGCAGTGATCGGTGATCTTCGGCCGCGGGTACTGCATGAGCCGCAGCTCTTGCTCGAGGAAGCCCACGTCGAATTCGGCATTGTGGATGATGAGTTCGGCGTCGCGGACGAAATCGAGAAACTCGTCGACGATGTCGCGAAACAGCGGCTCGGTCTCGAGCTGCGCGCGGCTGATGCCGTGGACGGCCTCGGCGCCCTCGTCGATGTCGCGCTCGGGATTTAAGAAGCGGTGGAACTCGCGCCCCGTCAGGCGGCGATTGACCATCTCCATGCAGCCGATCTCGATGATACGGTGGCCCTGGCTGGCCGACAGGCCCGTGGTTTCGGTATCGAGGACGATCTGGCGCATCCGCGTAATTTAATGGGGTCAGACCTTTTTAACAAATGAATTGTTAAAAAGGTCTGACCCCAATTTAGAGTTCGTCGATGCCGCGGTTGGCGAGGGCGTCGGCCTCCTCGTTGCCGGGATCGCCGTCGTGGCCCTTGACCCAGTTCCACTCGACGTCGTGACGCGCGCGTGCCTCGTCGAGCGCCATCCACAGGTCCTTATTCTTGACCGGCTTCTTGTTGGACGTCTTCCAGTCGCGCTTCTTCCAGTTCGCCATCCAGCTCGTGATGCCGTCCATGACGTACTTCGAGTCCGTGTACAGCTCGACCCTCGACGGCCGTTTGAGCACATTGAGCGCCTCGATGGCCGCGGTCAGTTCCATGCGGTTGTTGGTCGTCTCGCCTTCGCCGCCGTGCATCGTCTTGCGGTGCCGGCCCGCGATCAGCAACGCGCCCCAGCCGCCCGGCCCCGGGTTGCCACGGCAGGCGCCGTCGGTATAAATCCTGATGGTCTTGCTCAAACCGATTTCTTGTCGAAACGAATCCTGGATACGCGCGCCGAGGGCTCGGCGAGTCCGGCCACGACCTGCGGCTGGCGTCGCCACAGCGGCCGCACCGGCGTCAACGGGCTGACCCGCTTTTGCGCCGTGAGCATATAGCAGGCGGCGAGCTCGGGCCACAACCGGCGGCCACGCAGCTCCCACAGCTGCGAGGTGCTGACCTTGCGCCGCGGCAGCGGCCAGCGGAAGAAATAGCGTGTCGAGCTGCGCACGCGCATGTCGAGCAGTTTGAGCCAGTCGTTGAGACGCCGTTCGGGGATCGTATGCTCGGCGCCCGGCGGCAGGCCGGCGCCCGGTATGAGGCGCCGCAGGCCCCACAAGCCACCGGGCTTGAAGCCGAGAATCACGGCATGGCCGTCGGCCCGCAGCACGCGGTCGACCTCGCGCAGGATCTCGTGCTGCCGATCGCTGAAATCCAGCGTATGCGGCAACAGCACGGCGTCGATCGAGTCGCTTTCGACCGGGAGCCGGTGCAGTTCGGCAACCGCGCCGGGCTCGCCGTCGGGCGCGGTATCGATCAGCGAGCAGCGCTGCGTGCGCGTGAAGCGCAGAAAAGTCCGGCGATCGCCCCACAGGCCGAGCTGCAGGCAGTGTTCGCCGAATATGCCGTCGAGCGCCTCCTCGACCACCCGGGCCTCCTGGTGCAGCAGCGCCTCGCCGAGCGGCGATTCCAGCCAACCCTTAAGGATTTGTGATTGCTCCACTTGCACTGCCCGATTCCGTCGGTAGGATAAACCGATGCCTGTAGCACTCGATCGATTATCGCAGAGATTTCGCGCCTTTGGCGTCGCTTTCGTCACCTTTTTCGCATTCACGGCGAGTGCCGCGCTCGCCAACCCGGCGCAGTTCGAGGGCATTCGCGATCCGGCTGCACGCCACGGCCTGCTGCTGATCTCGCCGATCGACGGCATGAGCCTGCCGTCGTCGCCAGCCGCCCCGCAAGACATCCTCGCCAGGCTGCGCCGCGGCTTCGAACTCGAATACGACGCCAATCACCGCACCGATGCCGAGCGCAAGTGGTTCGTCTCGCACCAGGACTACCTCGAGCGCGTCTTTACGCGTGCGCGGCGCCACCTGCCCTACATCGTCGCCGAACTCGAGCGACGCGACCTGCCGCTCGAGCTCGCCCTGCTGCCGATCGTCGAGAGCGCCTACGACCCGTTCGCCTACTCGCACGGCCGCGCGGCCGGCCTGTGGCAGATGATCCCGGGCACGGCGCGACGCTTCGGCGTCAAACAGAACTGGTGGTACGACGGACGCCGCGACATCGTCGATTCGACGCGCGCCGCGCTCGACTACCTCGAGTACCTCGAGGAGCTCAACGACGGCGACTGGCTCAACGCGATCGCGTCCTACAACTCCGGCGAAGGCAACGTCCTGCGCGCCACGCGCAAAAACCGCAAGGCCGGCAAGCCGATCGACTTCTGGCACCTGCGCCTGCCCAGAGAGACGAGCATGTACGTGCCGAAGCTGCTCGCGCTGGTCGAGATCGTGGCCGATCCGGCGCAGTACGGCCTCACGCTGCCCGCGGTGCCCGACGAGCAACAGTTCGTCGTCACCGACATCGACAGCCAGCTCGACCTCGCGCTCGCGGCCGAGCTCGCGGGCGTCGACGTCGACACGATCTATCACTTCAACCCGGGCTACAACCGCTGGTCCACGGACCCGGCGGGGCCGCACCGGCTCGTCCTGCCGGTCGACGTCGCGGACGACTTCGTCGCCGCGCTCGACAAAGTGCCGGCGCGCGAGCGCGTGCGCTGGAAGCGGCACAAGGTGAAAAGCGGCGAGGCCATTTCGCAGATCGCGGACAGGTACAACACGACCGTGTCCGCGCTGCGGGCAGCCAACAGCCTGCGCGGCAACACGATCCGGGCCGGGCACCACCTGCTGATCCCGGTCGCGACGAAGCCGCTGAGCGCCTACAGCCAGAGCGCGGATGCGCGGCTCGCGCGCAAGCAGAATCGCCAGCGCAAGGGTAATCGTATCGAGCACATCGTCCGCAAAGGCGAGAGCTACTGGTCGATCGCGCAGCGCTACGGGGTGACGCACCGCCAGGTGGCGGCATGGAACGGCCTCGCGCCGGGCGACACGCTCTCCGTCGGCCGCAAGCTCGTCGTATGGGCGAACGCAAAGTCGGCGTCCGCGTCGCCGGCGATATCGCCGATGCAGGCCGCCAATACGACCCGCAAGCTGCGTTACACGGTGCGCAGGGGTGACTCGCTGTATATTATTGCCCGCAAGTTCCGCGTCGGCATCGACCAGATTGCGCGCTGGAACGGCATCGACAAGAACAAGATCCTGCGTCCGGGGCAGACCCTGACGATGTACGTGGACGTCACCGCGCAAAGCTCCTGACAATAAAAGGGGAATCACAATGGGATTTTTGGCCGGCAAGAAGGCGCTGATCGTTGGCGTCGCGAGCGATCGGTCGATCGCATCGGGTATCGCAGAGGCATTTGCGCGCGAAGGCGCCGAGATCGCCTTTACCTACCAGAACGACAAGCTGCAGGGGCGCGTGCAGAAGCTCGCCGACAGGCTCGGCCAGGACGGCGACCTGCTGTTCCCCTGCGACGTAACCTCGGATGAGCAGATCGACGCCGTGTTCGCCGGGCTCGGCAAGCACTGGGACGGCCTCGACATCCTCGTCCACTCGGTCGGCTTCGCGCCGCGCGAACAACTGGCGGGCGGCTTCACCGAATCGATCACGCGCGAGGGCTATGCGATCTCGCACGATATCTCGGCTTACAGCCTCGCGGCGCTCGCCAAGTCGGCGCTGCCGATGATGCAGGGCCGCGACGGCGCGATCCTGACGATGACCTACGACGCCGCGACCAAGGTCGTGCCCAACTACAACGTCATGGGTCTCGCCAAGGCCAGCCTCGAGAGTTGCATGCGCTTCCTCGCGGCCGACCTCGGGCCGCACGGCATTCGCGTCAACGCGATCTCCGCGGGCGCCGTGAAGACGCTGGCCGCGGCCGGCATCGGCGGTTTCCGCAAGATGCAGCACTACGCGGTCAAGGCCGCACCGCTCAGACGCACGGTCACGATCGAGGAGATCGGCAACACGGCCGCGTTCCTGTGCTCGGACCTTGCCTCGGGCATCACGGGCGAAACGACCTTCGTCGACGCCGGCGTCAACATCATGGGCATGGTGTTCGACGAATAAGGGAGCCCGTTATGACGATGACCACCAAAATACTGATCTGGATGGTCGCGGGGCTGGTGCTGGGCAGCCTGACCAACGCGTTTGCGTCCGACGTGGCGTTTATCCAGGACTACTTCGTCAACGGCCTGTTTCACGTGGTCGGCGCGATGTTCATCACGGGACTCAAGATGCTTGTCGTGCCGCTGGTGACGTTCTCGCTGATCTGCGGTGTCTACGGCATCGGCGACATCGCCAAGTTGGGTCGCGTCGGGATCAAAGCGTTCGGTTTGTTCATTCTGACTACTGCGCTTGCGATAACGCTGGCGATCACGGTTGCCAGCATCGTCGGCCCGGGAGAGGGGTTCGAGCTTACCGGCGATCAGGGTGAGTTCACTGCGCCCGTCGCGCCACCGCTGACCCAGGTCATCATCGACCTGGTTCCTGGCAATCCGGTTGCAGCCTATGCCGAAGGCAACATGCTGCAGATCATCTTTTTTACGATCCTGTTCGCGGTGTGCATGCTGATGGTGGGCGAGCCGGGCCGCAAGGTCGCCGAAGGTGCCGAGCGGCTCAACCAGATCATGATGCAGGTCGTGACCGTCGTCATGCACGTCGCGCCCTACGGCGTGTTCGCCCTGATGGCGAAGACCTTTGCGCTGCAGGGCCTGGGGCTGATTACGCCCATGATTGCCTATTTCGGGACGGTGGTGGTGGTCTTGCTGTTGCACGCAACCGGCACCTTGATGACGTTGCTAAAGCTGTTATCGGGCGTCAGCCCGGTAATGTTCCTGCGCAAGATGCGCACGGTGCAGATATTCGCGTTCAGTACATCGAGCTCGAACGCCACGATCCCGGTGAATTTACGCACCACGGAAAGGCGCCTGGGCGTGGACAATCCCACCGCGTCTTTCATTGTGCCTTTCGGCGCGACGATCAATATGGACGGCACCGCGATCATGCAGGGCGTGGCGACCATTTTCATCGCCAATGTCTACGGCATCGCCCTGGGGTTGAGCGGCTACCTGACGGTGATCGGCATGGCCGTGCTGGCCTCGATCGGTACGGCGGGCGTGCCCGGGGTTGGCCTGATCATGCTGGCGATGGTGTTCAACCAGGTTGGTCTGCCCGTGGAGGGCATCGCGCTGATCATGGGCGTCGACCGACTGCTGGACATGATGCGTACCGCCGTCAACGTTACCGGCGATGCGGCGATCACGACGATCGTCGCCAAGAGTGAGGGCAGCCTGAACGAGGCGATTTTCGACGACCCCGAAGCCGGCATCGTCGAGGAAATACATTTACCGCACGCGGCGGCAGATTCCACCTAGAACGTGTCCGTCGCGGCGACGGCATCCTCGTTGACGATGACCTCGGCATCCTCGCGCAGCGCCTGCACGAACGCGTTGTAGTCGCCGACGCCCGCCTGGGTCGTCAGCTGTACCTTGCCTTCATCGCGCTGCTCGACGGGCATCACTTCCGGTCGGCCCGGCAACACGGCTTCGACGGTGAAAACCGTGTAGCCGCCCGCGTCGTTGCGCGTGCTGCCGATCGTCGGGCTCTCCTCGCTCGGCTTGGCCGCCGCGAAAACGGCGGCCGACAGGAAACGGTCGCCGCCCGTGTCGGCACGGGTCATGAGCGTCGGCTCGACGACGGTCGCATTGACCGCGGCGGCCGCGTCCGCGAAACCGCTGCCCGCGGCGATCGCGGCAATCATGCTTTCGGCACGGGCAGCCATCAACTCCTCGGCCCTGGCCCTTCGCAGGGCGGCCGCTACGTCGTCACGCACGACGTCGAGCGGCTGGCGGCTCGCTTCCCGGTACGCGGCAACACGGAAGACGGCCGATCGATTCTCGTCGATCTCGACGATCTCCGACATCTGCTCGCCGCTGAGGACGGCCTCGTCGAATACGGCATTGATGATGGCCGCTTCGCTGCCGAGCGGCTCGCCCCCTTCGCGCGTGAAGCCTGCCGCGGTCTTCACCTCGGCGCCGACCGCTGCGGCCAGTTCCTCGATGGTCCCGGCGTCGAACAAGGCGTCGGACAATGCCCCCTCGAGCTCGCGGAACGCGGGATCCGCCTGCAGGTCCCGTAACTCACGCGTGACTTCGGCGCGGACACTCTCGAGCGGCAGCGGGCCCTGCTCGCGAATCTCCTCGAG
>JABDQH010000114.1 GCA_013042375.1 Woeseiaceae bacterium | reverse complement strand
GCTCACTGCCGAGCGCCTGGTTCTGGGTCAGGTCCGCATCCGCGGCGACCTGGACCGGACCCGCCTGATACGCGACCCCGATCCTGGCGCGCGGGCGCAGGCGGACGACCGTACCAAGCGCCGTGTCGTAGTTGTGCGGAATGATGTCCTTGACGGCCAGCCCCAAGCGCCAGCGCTCGCCGAATTCGCGGACGAGGCCGACGTCGAAATTGACGTCCGCGTCGTACTCGTTGTTTCGCCTCACGCTGATTCGATCGTCGACAACGCGTTCAGAATCCTCGAACGTGTCGATGCGCTGCACCTTGAAACTGAGACCCGCGGCGAGCGGCTGACCGAACAACTCGATTTGCCGCGAC
Source organism: Woeseiaceae bacterium (assembly GCA_013042375.1). Classification (GTDB taxonomy): domain Bacteria; phylum Pseudomonadota; class Gammaproteobacteria; order Steroidobacterales; family Woeseiaceae; genus UBA1847. Next base: position 4,449 of record JABDQH010000114.1, on the reverse strand, counting down.
ATGGCGACGCCTGCTTCGGTGAGCACCACGCCGACTGCACTTACCGACGACTCGAAGTCGTTGACCGGGTTGACCAGCGCGCCGTTGGCGTCAAACAACTCGGGATGCGCCACGCCCTGTGCGCCGCCGGAAGCAATGAACGTGAGTCCCTCCTCGTACGCGGCAAGCAAATCAAGATCCACAGCCACGACATCGGACTGTCCGCCGGCCAACACGCGTGCTCCGAAGAAGAAACCCGCGCCCTGGAGCTGGCCAGGTTCGCTGACGGCGAGACCGAAGTAGATATCGGAGAAGATATCCTGGCCGTCGAGGTCAGCGAGAGCATCGTCCAGTATTGATGTGGCGTCGATAACCAGCTGCGCGTTCGTGGCGTCCGGAGCCGCGTTGAAGTCGCGAATGGCGCGTGATATCGAGCCAGTGGGGTCGTCCTGCGCAAGCTCCTCGATCGTGATCGCCGACTCCGATAGTTGTGGAATCAGCAACGGAAACAGGAAGCGCGAGTCCCGCGTCTTTTCCTCGACTTCCTCGTTAAACGCGAGCAGCGCAGAGTTGTAGAACTGTGCGTTGTCGTTGTTGGCCGACGCGACCGATGCGCCCCCCATCGCGAGCGTGCGCGCATCGTAGATGCCGTAAGCCGTCCCGGCCGACGCCTGCGACGGCAGAACGAACAGGCAGCAAGCTGCCAGGACGATCAGTGCTGATCGTCGCGATGCGCCAATTTCATGGCCTGGGGCGTTCGCTGCAAGCGGCATCCTGGTTCACATGCGTCACGGAGAGTGGCCATCATGGACTGTGGCACATCCACGTTCCATGTCACAGATCACATATGGTGGGACGTGCGAAATCGACACGGGAGTCGCGGATCGCTTGTCTTGCCGGCATCGGCTACGCAACAATGTGAGCAGCCTCTCACCTCGTGAAGGAGATGTAAGCGATGCTGATGGTCGAAGACCTGGTCAAGAACTACGGCGAGTTGACGGCGGTCGATGACGTCTCCTTCAGTGCACAGGCGGGCAAGGTATTCGGTCTGCTCGGACCCAATGGCGCCGGTAAGTCGACGGCGATCAACTGTATTTCCGGATTGTTAGCACCGACCGCGGGACGCATCTTCGTCAACGGCCACGACGTCGTCAGGCAAGCAAAGGCGGCCAAGCAGTCGCTCGGCGTCGTGCCGCAGGAGCTGGCGCTCTACGAAGACCTGCCGGCGATCGACAACCTGCGTTACTGGGGCAAGGCCTACGGGCTGCGCGGCGAGGCGCTCGAAGAACGCGTTGCGAACGTACTCGAGCACATCGGGCTCGCAGACCGGGCGAAGGACCTGCCGAAGGAGTTTTCGGGCGGCATGAAGCGCCGCCTCAACTTTGGCTGCGGCGTCGTGCATGAGCCGCAGGTTCTGCTGCTCGACGAGCCTACCGTCGGCGTCGACCCACAGTCGCGCGCCCGACTGTTCGATCTGGTCGAGGCGACGCGCGACGCGGGCGCCTGCGTGCTGTACACGACACACTATATGGAGGAGGCTGAGCGCCTGTGCGACTCGCTTGCGATCATCGACCACGGCAAGATCATCGCGCAGGGCACGGTCGCCGAGCTCAAGGACCAGCTCGGTGCGCGCGACGCGCTGCAGCTCAACGGAAAATTCCCGGACGGTGCGATTCGGACCGCGATCGAAGGACTCGCTTCGGATATCAATGACCTCGAGATATTGAGCCAGGACGATGACTCCCTGCTGCTGACGCTGTCGAATGCGTCGCAGCACCTGCCGAAGATCTTCGCAGCAGTCAGCGACGCCGGCGGCAACGTGACCGAAACCAGCCTGCGCAGCCCGAACCTCGAGACGCTGTTCCTGCTTTTGACCGGCAAGGAACTGCGCGAGTAGCGATGAGCTTCCTTATTGCATCGGTCAGGAAAGACCTCGCGCGCTGGACGCGCGATCGCTCGGCGATCTTGATCTGGCTGGGCCTTCCCTTCCTGATCGGCGGGCTGCTCACGTCGATGATGGACGGTGGCGGCGGCAGTCCTACGGGTACGCTGCTCATTGCAGACGAAGACGAGTCACTGTTGAGCGGCTTCGTCGTCGGCGCCTTCGGCCAGGAGCAGCTCGGTGAGCTGATCGTCGTCGAGCAGGTGAACCCGGACGAAGGCGAGGGCCGCATCAACGATGGCGGGGCGAGCGGTTTCCTGACGATCCCAAAAGGATTCCAGGATGCATTCCTGAACGAAACGCCCGTGACGCTGACGCTCAGGACCAACCCGTCGCAGACGATTCTGCCGGGCATTATCGAGGATGTTACCGAGGTCCTGCTCGACGCGGGCTTCTACCTGCAGCGACTGCTGGGCCCCGAGATCAAGACGCTGACGGAAGCCGACTTCGACGGCGCACCGACCGATGCGTTCGTCTCGGGCATCTCGGTCGACATTCAGAACAAGATCAACAAGATCATCGAGAAGACCGACCCGCTGATCATCGAGCTCGAGGTCGTCGAGCCGCCGCCAGCGGAACCGCCGCTCGACTACGCGCTGCTGTTCCTGCCGGGCATCATCCTGATGGCCTTGCTACTCGCGGCCAATAGTCTCGCTGCGGACTACTGGGTCGAGCGCGACAAGGGCACCTTGCGGCGGCTCGTGTCGGCACCGGGCGCGCTGGCTGGTTTTGTTGCCGGCAAGGCCGTCGCAGCGCTGGCCATCATGGGCGTGCTGGCTGCAGTGACGCTGGTCATCGGCTTCGCGTACCACGGCGTCGCGTGGAACAAGTTCATGTCGTCGCTCTTGTGGGTGTCGCTCGGCGGCGTCGGCCTGTTTGCCTGGTTCGCGGCCATCCAGATGCTGTTTGCGAATAACCGGGCCGCGACGCTGATGACGACGCTCCTGCTGTTTCCGCTCATGATGGCGGGCGGTAGCTTTTTCCCGCTTGCGGCCTTGCCTGGCTGGATCGCGGACATCGGGCGGCTCGCGCCCAACGGTTTCATCGTCGACCGCCTGTCGACCGAGCTGACGGCGGCGACGGCCTGGTCCATCGATGCGAAGAGCTGGCTGATCCTGCTGGCCATCGCGGTGAGCGGGCTCGTTCTCAGCGCCCTGCGCCTGCGCACCGGGTTCGCGCGGAGATGACGAGATGAGGAACATCGCGTTTATCGCGTGGCAGGACGTGCGCAAGCAGATGCGGGAAGGCTCGACGCTGCTGTGGCTCGTGGTCATGCCACCGATATTCTTCTACTTCATCGGTACGGTGACGGGCGGCTTCTCGTCCGGCCTGACGGGCGGGCAGGCCACGCTGCTGACCGTGGTCGCAGAGAACCCGGGTTTCCTCAGGGACCAGGTCGACCTCAGGCTCAGGGCCAACGACTTCGCGCCCGAGTGGGTCGAGCGGCTCGAGACGAGCGAGGAAGAACCCGCTCCCGCGCGGACGCTGAGCATCGATGCGAACATGAGCGACAAGGTGCTCGCCGACGAACCCGTGACGGCGGCCTACGATACGCGCGCGAACTCACTGACGCGTGAGTTCGAAGAGATTCGTATGCAGCGCTCCCTGTACACGGTGCTCGCCGACATCATCGTCGCGGATGCGACGGCGGGGCCGCTGAGCAGCGACGCGCTCGCAACCGTCAACGATGCGCCGCGTGTCTGGCAGCTCGACGTCGCGGCGGCAGGCCAGCGCAAGGAGATCCCGACCGGCTTCCAGCAGGCGGTGCCCGGCATCCTCGTCATGTTCACGCTGCTCGTGCTCCTGACCAGCAGCGGCACGGCACTGCTTCAGGAGCGCACGCAGGGCTTGCTCAGGCGCCTCGCCTCGGCGCCGATCTCGCGAGCCGAGGTGTTGGCGGGCAAGTGGGAAGCACGCATGGTCCTGGCCGCCATCCAGGTAACCATTGCGCTGTTGTTCGGTACGTTCCTGTTCAAGATGGAATGGGGACCGAATATCGCGATGGTCATCATCGTGCTCGCGGCCTGGGCCTGCTTTTGCGCCTCGGCCGGGCTGTGGCTCGGAACGGTGGCGAAGACCGAAGCCCAGGCAGGCGGTCTGGGCGTGCTCGCTGCCAACCTCCTCGCTGCCCTCGGCGGCTGCTGGTGGCCCATCGAAATCACGCCTGACTGGATGCAGATGATCCAGAAGACGATCCCGACCGGCTGGACCATGGACGCACTTCACAAGCTCATCAGCTTCCAGGCCGATGCGATGTCGGTGATTCCAAACGTGCTGCTGCTGGTGGCGGCGGCGGTCGTATTCGGCGTACTGGCGGCGCGGCGCTTCGCGTACGAGTAGACATGATCGAGGCCGCGTCCTTGCCAAGCGGCGCACCATGACGAAGAAGGCGGGCGCCCACGGAAGCGGCGCCCGCCCTGATCCGGTTTATTGCGGTTGGTTCTCAGTCGTCCGTGTGGGGCAGACCATCGGTTTCCAGCTGCGTCATAACAGCACCGGTATCGAAGATCACGAGTTCTTTGGCGATC
>JABDQH010000098.1 GCA_013042375.1 Woeseiaceae bacterium | reverse complement strand
AAAAATGACACCACCGATCCCACCGAGCGACAAGCACTACCTGGTTGTCGTGGCAGACGAGTCCAGGGCGGTCCTGTACACGCGGGAGACCCTGCGCGGGCCGCTGCAGGAGCGCTCGCGGTTCGAGAACGAGGCGGCGCGGCTCAAGACCGGCGACATCATCGCCGAGCGCGGCGGCCGCAGTTTCGACAGCCACGGCCACGGCCGCCACACGATGGAAGGCGAGAAGGCGGATCCCAAGCAGCACCTCGCCGAGAACTTCGCGCGCGATATCGCCGAACACATCGCGACCGACGTACACAAGGGCTTATGTCGCGGCTATGCGCTCGTCGCCGCACCGCGCTTTCTCGGCACACTGCGCGCCGAGATCGGACCGCGCGTGACGACCGAGCCTTATGCGACGATCGACAAGAACGTCGTCGGGCAGGGCCAGGACGCCGTAGCCAGGCTGCTCGACAACGCCTGAGCCAGGCATGCGGCAGTACTTCGACGCCGACTACAGCGGTCCTGCGTTCGAGATATTCGGTACCGGTCACCTTATTTCCCTCGCCATCGTCGCCGCAGTCGTCGCTTTCCTGATATGGGGCTGGAAGAACCCGGGCGAGACCGCGAAGCTGCGTGCCCGCTGGCTGATCATCGGCGCCATGCTCGTGATCAAGTTGTCCTGGCACACGTGGAATGCGGTGAACGGTACCTGGAGCATGCAGGAGCACCTGCCCCTGCACATATGCTCGATCGGCGGCTGGGCACTTATTTACATTTTGCTGACGCGCGATCACCGCGTGTACGAGATCATGTTCTTTCTCGGCATCGCGGCCGCGGGCCAGACGCTGTTCCAGCCCGAAGCCGGTATCTACGGCCTGCCGCATTTTCGCGCCGTGCAGACGATGGCCGGCCACGGCCTGATCGTCATCGGGCTCGTCTACGCGACGACGATCGAAGGCATGCGCCCGACCTGGGGTTCGCTGTGGCGCACGATGGTCGTCGCAAACATCTATCTCGTCGTGATTACCGTCATCAACTACCTGCTCGGCAGCAACTACATGTACACGCTGTCGAAACCCTCATCGGCGAGCCTTCTCGATCTCATGGGCCCCTGGCCGTGGTACGTGTTCTTCGCCGAGGTTCTGGCGCTCGGCATGTTCCTGCTGATGTACCTGCCGTTCGCACTCGCCGACCGGCGCACGCGGCGACAGCTCGCCTGAGCGGCCGTCAGCCGCCGACTTCGTCGTCGGTGATCCAGACGACCTCGTGTAATCGTTGCAGGCCGGCCTCGAGGAACTTTGGCGGCGCGTTGCGCGTGTCGTCGATTCGCGCATGCTCACGCAGACCGGGCCAGAGCGCGAGCAAGTCGGGCCCTGGCAAGGAAAACGGCGGACCGACGCAGCCCTCATGGTCGTACTCGATCGCGATGACGAACTGCATCGCATCATCGCTCAACAACGACGAGGTGTGCTCGGCATAACGCGGCCGCAGCGCCGGCGGCATCGCGACGAGCGCGCCGCGATCGTAGTGCGCGTCGAACGACCCGGCGTCGATGGCGAAATAGTCGCCGCAGAAGAGACTGATGTTGCGATCAGTCGCCCGGTACTCGACCAGGTCGCCGTCGATACGTTCGCAGGGGATGTCATTCTCTTCGAAGAACCCAACAACCGCGATCTCCGAGAGCTCGACGCCAACGACCTCGTTGCCGCGCGCCTCGAGCCACAAGAGGTCCGGCGTCTTGCCGCACAGCGGCACAAGCACGCGCCTGCCCGTCAGCGTCCAGTGCCGCTGCAGGTTGCGGTTGCCCTCGGGTTCGTGCCAACCGATCCGGCCTATTTGCCAGCGTTCGAGCCAATCTTCGTTCATCGCACTACTGTAACCGAGGAAGAATTGCCTGTGCGATACTCTCGCCGATGAAACCTCGCCTCTCGACGATCCTGCTCGCGGGCCTGCTGACGATGCCGGCCGGCCCGCTCGCGGCCGACGAAGGCAGCGAGATCGCTGCGCTGGCCGAGCACCCGCAGGTTCGCGCCGCCCTCGATCACCTGGTCGAGATGGGAGACGAGCTGCTCGTCGATCTCGTCGAGCTGACCGAGATTCCGGCGCCACCCTTCGGCGAGGGCCCGCGTGGCGAGCGTTTCGCGGAGATGCTCAGCCAGGCCGGTCTCACCGACATCACGATCGACGAGGCCGGCAACGTCATCGGCCGGCGGCCCGGTCGCGATGGTCGACGCGTCATCGCGCTGACTGCCCATCTCGACACGGTCTTCCCCATCGAGACCGACGTCACGGTGCACATCGATGGCGACACCTACACGGCGCCCGGCATCGGCGACAACACGCGTGGCGTAGTCGTGTTGCTGGGTATTCTGCGTGCACTCGAGCAGGCCGAGATCGATACCGCGGCCGACGTACTCTTCATCGGCAACACGGGCGAGGAAGGGCTCGGCGACCTGCGCGGCGTCAAGCACCTGTTCCGCGACGGCGGCCCGCAGATCGACGCAATGATCGCGATCGACGGCGGCAGCACCGGGCGCCTCGTCTACGGCGGCGTCGGCTCGCATCGCTATCGAATCACGTTCAAGGGACCCGGCGGGCATTCCTGGGGCGCTTTCGGTACGGCGAACCCGCACCATGCCCTCGGCCGCGCCATCGAAGAGTTCATGGAGGCGGCGCCAGAGGTCACGGCCGACGGCGAGAAGACGAGCTTCAACGTGGGCCGCATCGGCGGCGGCACCTCGATCAACTCGGTGCCCTTCGAGTCCTGGATGGAGGTCGACATGCGCTCAGGCGACCAGGACAAGCTCGATGCCATCGACTCGCTGCTGCAGGCCGCGGTCCAGGACGCACTGCGCGAGGAGAATGCCTCGCGGACCCGCGGCGAGCCGCTCACCGTCGACGTCGAACAGGTCGGCAAACGCCCGGCGGCCAAGGGTAATCGCGAGGCGGACCTGGTGCAGAGGGCTGCGGCCGCGATCGCATGGGCCGGCCTCGAGCCCGACTACCGCATCTCCTCGACCGACGCGAACCACCCGATCTCGATCGGCGTCCCGGCCATCACGCTGAGCCGTGGCGGCATCAGCCGCGATGCCCATGCGCCGGCCGAGTCCTGGGAAAACAAGGACAGCCACCTCGCGCTGCACATTGCATTGCTGACCCTGCTGGCCGAGGCAGATATGCTCAGGTAAACCAAATCCGCTGCTGGTGCATCTAAAGTACCAATGGCACCACAACAACAAACATCGCCGCACCGAGATGCGGGGGGACCAACGCTGAAGATCGCCGACACGTCTGCGCAGGACATTGCGCTTGCACCGCGTGACCCGCGCCGCAAGTGGCTGCTGCTTGCCGGCATCGCGATCCTGGCCATTGCCCTGGTCGCGGTAGCCGCACCCTGGGTTGCGCGCTGGGCCAGTGCGACGGTGAGCGTACCGTACGAGCGTGTTCGCACCGCGACGGTGCAGCGCGGCGACCTGGTCCGCGATGTTTCGGTACAGGGGCGCGTCGTGGCCGCCGTCAGCCCGACGCTGTATGCGAGTGCCGCGGGCACGATCACGCTGAACGTCCAGGCCGGCGAACAGGTCGTTGCCGGCCAGGTGCTGGCGAGCGTCGACAGCCCCGAGCTGACCAACCAGCTGCAGCAGGGCGAGGCATCGCTGGCACAACGCAAGCTGGAACTCGATCGACAACGCATCCAGACGCGGCAACAGGCACTCGAAAGGCGCAAGGCCGCGGATCTCGCCGAGGTGGCCGTCATCGCCGCGCGACGTGAGAAGCGCCGGGCCGAGCAGGCGCGCGAGAAAGGCGTGATACCCGAGATCGATTACGAGAAGGCCCAGGACGACCTGCAAAACGCCGAACTCGCGTACGAGCACGCGGTCGCCGACGCCGATCTCTATGACGAACGCCTCTCGTTCGAGCTGCGCGCCAGCGCGTTCGAGGTCAACACGCAGGAACTCGTCGTCGAGGATCTGCGCAGGCAGGTCGGCGACCTGTCGATCAAATCGCCGGTCGACGGCATCGTCGGCGACCTGCTGCTGGAACAGAAAGCCGCCGTGTCCCGCGACATGCCGGTAATGGCCGTCGTCGACCTGACGCGCTTCGAGATCGACGCGATGATCCCGGAGAGTTACGCCGACGATCTCGCCATCGGCATGAACGCCGAGATCACGGTCGGAGGCCAGACCTACGACGGCCAGCTCGTCGCCGTTTCGCCGGAAGTCGTGAACAACCAGGTCGCGAGTCGCATTCGCTTCGCCGACAACGGCCCGACCGGCCTGCGCCAGAACCAGCGGCTGACGACGCGCATCCTGCTCGCCGAGCATGCCGACGTCCTCATGGTGCAGCGCGGGCAGTTCCTCGACAGTGGCGGCGGCCGCCTGGCGTACGTCGTCTCGGATGACCGTGTCGCCACCCGACGCCAGATCGAAACCGGGGCCTACAGCCTCGGCGCCGTCGAAATCCTGTCCGGCCTCGAGCCGGGCGAGACCATTGTCATCTCCAACCTCGATCCGTTCCGCGGTGCGGACACGGTTCTTCTCACCGACTGACGCATCGCAGGGAGTCGATTCATGCTCGTAATGAAAGACGTATACAAGATCTATCGCACCGACACGGTCGAAACGCACGCACTACGCGGCTTGTCGCTGACCGTCGAGGAAGGCGAATTCCTGTCGGTGACGGGACCGTCCGGTTCGGGCAAGACCACGTTCTTGAATATCGCGGGGCTGCTGGAAGAACTGACGAGCGGCACCTACGAACTCGACGGACGGGACATCTCGTCGCTCAACGACAGGGAGCGCTCGCGCGTTCGCAACGAGAAGATCGGCTTCATCTTCCAGAGCTTCAACCTGATCCCCGAGCTCAATGTCTTTGACAACGTCGACGTGCCGCTGCGCTACCGCGGTTTCGATCGCGCCGAGCGCCACCGCCGTATCACGGAGTGCCTCGAACGTGTCGGCCTGGCGTCGCGCACCAAGCACTTCCCGGCGCAACTCTCGGGCGGTCAGCAGCAGCGCGTCGCCATCGCCCGCGCCCTGGCCGGCGAACCGCGTTTCCTGCTCGCCGACGAGCCGACCGGCAACCTCGATACCAACATGGCCGACAGCGTTCTCGACCTGCTCGCGGAGATCAACGCATCCGGGACGACCATCATCATGGTGACCCATGAGCTGACCCTGGCCGACCGGGCGCGCCGCAATATCTTCGTGCGCGACGGCGAACTGCACGACGGCCCGCCCGAGCTGCACTTCGCAACGGCCGCAAGCGCCTGACGGGGAACAACATGCTGCGTTACTACCTGAAACTCGGCTTCCTCAGCATTCGCGCCAACCCGGCGCTGAGTTTGCTCATGGTCGCTGCGATCGCCGTCGGCATCGGCGCCTGCATGACCATGGTTACGGTACGCCACGTCATGGCCGACAACCCGATAGCGCACAAGAACGACCGCCTGTTCCACGTGCAGGTCGACAACTGGAACCCGAACAACCCCTACCGCGAGCCGAATGAGCCGCCCGAGCAGGTTACGTATCTCGACGCGACCAGGCTGCTCGAGGCGGGCCGGGCGCATCGCCAGGTGATCAGCTTCAAGTCGGATCGTGTCGTGCAGCCCGACGATGATGAAATCCTGCCGTTCCAGGAAGAAGTGCGTGCCACGTCGGCCGACTTCTTCGCTATGTTCGACGTACCGTTCAAGTATGGCTCTGGCTGGGACGCCGCGGCGGACCGCGCCGAGGAACGCGTAACCGTCCTCTCGGCCGCGATGAACGATCGCCTCTATGGTGGCGAAGACTCGACCGGCCGCATGCTGATGATGAACAACGAGCCGTATCGCGTCGCCGGCGTCCTTGACGACTGGCGGCCGACGCCCAAGTTCTTTGACCTGAACAACAATCCCTACGAGGACCCCGAGGATATCTACACGCCGTTCTCGGTCGCCGTCACCGGCGAGTGGGGCAGCTCGGGCAATAACAGCTGCTGGAAGTCGCCCGAGGAAGCGGGCTACGCGAGCTACCTCGCCTCCGAGTGCATCTGGATCCAGATGTGGGTGGAATTACCAACCCAGGCCGACAAGGAAGCCTACGAGCAGTTTCTCGCGGACTACGTCACGGAACAGAAGGAACTCGGGCGTTTTCCCCGTCCGCTCAACAACCGCTTAAGCACGCCTGAAGAATGGATGATCAACCAGGAGGTCGTCGACGACATGGTGTCGGTACTGCTGGCGCTATCGGCGCTGTTCCTCCTCGTGTGCCTGCTGAACACGATCGGCCTGTTGCTTGCCAAGGTGATTCGCCGGCGCAACGACATCAGCCTGCGGCGTGCCCTGGGTGCGAGCAAAGCCGAGCTCTTCAGGCAGTACATCGTCGAGGCCGGCATGATCGGCGGCGCAGGCGGCCTCGCCGGGATCGGCATGACCTGGCTGGGGCTGCGCGGCATCGAGAACGTCTTCTCCGAGTACGACTTCATCGAGCACCTCGTCACGATGGACTGGCAGATGGTTGGTCTCGCGGTGCTTCTTGCCATCGTGTCGTCACTGGGCGCGGCCCTGTACCCGACGTGGCGCGCTTGTCGCGTGTCGCCGGCTACGACGCTGCGCATCCAGTAACAGGGAACCAGGAGAACAAGCATGGATATCGGACCCATCTGGCGCGCGATGCTGCGCAACAAGGCAGGCTTCATCCTGATCGCACTGCAGATCGCCGTGACCCTGACGATCCTGGTCAACGCGTTCGGCATCATCCAGGAAAGCACCGACAAGATCTCGACAGAAAGCGGCATCGACGAAGCCAACACGTTCACGCTGGCCAGCGTGTTGTTCACGGATTACGAGCGTGAGCAGCGCAAGGTACTGATCGACGAAGACCTCGACCTGATTCGCAACACACCCGGGGTCGTCAACGCCGTTGCGTCGAACTCCTTCCCGTTACGGCAGGGCGGCTGGTCGATGAGTCTCGCGCTCGAGCCGGGCAATCAGACCGCCGAGTCGGTCAACACCGCGATCTATTTCGTCGACGAACACGGCATGGAGACATTCGACCTGGGCCTGGTCGATGGCCGGAACTTCCTGCCGGAACAGGTCACCTGGGACGATCCCGACGACAACACCTGGCCCGCCTACGCCATCATCACCGAGGAACTGGCGAAGGAGATCTGGCCCGACGAGACGGTGTCCTACGTCGGCAAGACGGTCTTCATCAGCGACGACGACCCGGTCAACATCGTTGGCGTCGTCGACAAGATGCAAGCGCCGTGGCCCAACTGGGATAACGTCGTCGAGCGCTCAATGCTCGTTCCGCAACGCCGACCGAGCGAGTTCGTTCGTTACATCGTTCGTGCCGAGCCCGGCATGCGCGACCAGCTCATGCCGGAGATCGAGGCGGCTCTCGCAGCGAGCAACAAGGACCGCATCATTCGCGACGTCAGGACCATGGACCATACGCGCAAGCTCGCCTACGTCGGCGATGCGGCCATGATCAAGATTCTCGGCTTCGTGGTGTTGTTGCTGACCCTGATCACCGCGCTCGGGATCGTGGGCCTCACCAGTTTCAACGTCAGCCGCCGCACCCGGCAGATCGGGATCCGGCGCGCGCTGGGCGCGACCCAGCCGGCCATCATCCGCTACTTCCTGATCGAGAACTCGATTGTCAGTGCCGTTGGCCTCGTGGTTGGCGCCGCCCTTGCGATTGGCCTGAACATCGCCATGGTCGAGGCGTTCGCGCTTGAACCGCTGGCATGGTACGTGATCCCGATCGGCATGCTGGTGCTGTTCATCGTAGGCCAGTTTGCCGTCACCGGACCGGCCCGACGGGCGAGTAACATTTCGCCGGCAATCGCTACGCGATCCGGTTAACGGCTAGGCGCAAGCTCTTATAGACAGTCGCATCCGAGTGGCTCACAGTGACTCGAAGCATGAAGCAGAGTCGCTGGGAGCACTTCGGCCACGAAGCGGATATTGGCCTGCGCGCGGTTGCACCGACGCGTGAGGCGTTGTTCGAGCGCCTGGGCGAAGCCCTGACAGCGGTCATTACTGAACCCGACAGCGTGCGGACCGTCGAGACGGTCAGGATTTCCTGCGAAGCGCCCGACGACGCCCTCCTCCTCGTCGACTGGCTGAACGCCCTCGTTTTCGAGATGGCCACACGCGGCATGCTCTTTAGCGAGTGGCACGTCGAGTTCGATGACCACAAGCTCGATGCCCGCGTCGTCGGTGAAAAGGTCGATCGCGACCGGCACCA
>JABDQH010000043.1 GCA_013042375.1 Woeseiaceae bacterium | reverse complement strand
CAACTCGATGTCCTTGTTCGATATCCGTCACGTCCATTCAGTGACGTTCATCGCCCCGTTTGCGATGGAACAACGCCTCTCTTTGACAGGCTGGTTTCGCGCCAAAGACTGGTAGCGGGTTGCCGCTCTATCCCGGGTCTTCGCGGTTGTCGGGCATCGAATGCCCGCCGTGGCCGGAATGTCCCTGTGACCCGCTGAGCTTCATGACGGGCATCGCGATCGTCGCGATGCCGATCAGGACGATCAGCAGTCCGGCGCCGAGACGCTTGCCGCTCAGGAACTGCGCGAGCTTCGATGCGCTGAGTCCGGTGGCGATCATCGCGGGCATCGTGCCGAGACCGAAGGCCAGCATGACGAGCGCCCCGACGACGGGATCGGTCGTCGTCGCGGCGATCAGCAGCACGCTGTAGACGAGACCGCAGGGCAGCAGGCCCCAGATCAGCCCGAGCCCGAGTGCCTGGACCGAAGACTCTACGGGCACGAGGCCCTTCGCCGCCGGGGCAACTTTCTTCCAGAGTTTCGCGCCGGCGTTCTCGATCGGCTCGAGGATGCGCCAGTTGAACGCGACCTGCAGGCCGACGAGGATGATCAGGATGCCGCTCGCGAGGCGCACGGGGGCGGCGAGCTTCGGAATCGAGTCGACCATTGTGCGGCCGATCAGGGCAACGCCGGCGCCGAGAATCGCGTAGGTCAGGATACGTCCGGCGTTGTAGGCGATCGCCTTCGGTACCTGCCGCTTGAGCGAGGACACCGCGGCATTGACGGCAAACAGGCCCGAGATGCCGCCGCACATACCGAGGCAGTGCGCACTGCCGAGTAATCCCGTGATCAATGCCGCCGACAGCAGCGGCCAGGTTTCGGCCGTCATTCTTCGTCGGCCTCCGGTTTCTTGTCGTCGTCCATCACGATGCGCATCGCCGGCGTGTCGAGATCGTCGAACTGGCCGCTGCCGACGGCCCAGAAGAACGCCCAGACGGCGAGTCCGAGAAGCAGCAGCGCGAGCGGTATCAGGACGTAGAGTATCGACATGCTTATTCGAAGCGGTTCAGGCGCAGTGCATTCAGCACGACGATCAGCGAGCTTGCGCTCATGCCGATCGCGGCCGCCCAGGGTGGCACGTACCCGGCGGCTGCCAGTGGCAGTGCGACGGCATTGTATACGATCGCCCATGCGAGGTTTTGCCGGACTATACGCATGGTCTTGCGGGACATCGCTATTGCCGTCGTCATTGGCTCGAGCGATTCGCCGAGCATGATGACGTCCGCGCTCGTCTGCGCCAGCAGCGCCCCATGTGCGGGTGCGATCGAGGTGTCGGCGCCGGCGAGTACGGGGGCGTCGTTGATGCCGTCGCCGATCATGACAACGCGTTCCCCGCGCTCCTGCGCGGCCTTGATGATCGCGAGCTTGTCCTCCGGCGTGCACTCGGCATGTGCGTCGGTGATCTCCAGCTTCGCCGCGACCTCGTCTACCGCGAGCTGGTTGTCGCCGCTGACGAGCGCGGTGCGCAGCCCGAGCCGGCGCACCTCGCGCAGCGTCTCGCCGGCATCGTGGCGCAGCTCGTCCTCGAGCGCGAACCAGGCGACGACGCTGCCGTCGACGCCGAGCAGGACATGCGTGGCGATCTCCTCCGACGGACCGGCGGCGCCGCCGACAAACGCGGCGCTGCCGATGCGCCACTCGTTGCCGTCGATGATGCCCTTGATGCCCTGGCCGACGACGACCTCGTGCGATGTGACCGACGGCAGCTCGTCCTGCATCGCGAATGCTCGGGCGAGCGGGTGCGTCGACGCGTGCTCGAGCGCGGCCGCGACCAGGCGGCAATCCATCTCGGTGAAGTTGTTGTCGACGACGAGCACCGAGGTGATTCGCGGCATGCCGTTGGTCAGCGTGCCGGTCTTGTCGAACATCGCCAGCGTCGCGCGCGACAGCGCCTCGATGGCGTTGCCGTTGGTGACGAGCAGCCGGAGCTGCGACATGCGGCTGCCGGCCGCGGCGAACGCGGCCGGGGTCGCCAGCGCGAGCGCGCAGGGGCAGGTGACGACCAGCACCGACAGCGTGATGACAAAGGCGCGGTCGGGATCGGCGAAGTACCAGAACGTCGCGACGCCGGTCGCCACGACGAGCAGCGCGACGACGATGTAGCTCGCGATGCGATCGGCCAGCGTGACGAAAGCGGGGCGGGCATAGCGCGCCCGTTCGCTCAAGATGCTGATCGTACCGAGCGTCGTGTCGCTGCCGGTCTGCGTGACCGTCATCTCGATCATGCCGTCGAGATTGACGCTGCCCGCAGAGAGCTCGTCGCCGACGGCCTTGGCCTGCGGCCGCGGCTCACCCGTCAGCAGCGCTTCGTCAACCGACGTCGAGCCCGAGGCGAGCAGGCCGTCTGCCGGGATCGGCTCACCGGCGCGGATGAGCACGCGGTCGTCCTTGCGGAGCTGGCTGACGGGCACCACCGAGTGCGCCGTCTCGTCGAGACGCGTCGCCGTGTTCGGCAACAGCGACGACAGCGCCGCGCTGCGATCGATCGAGCGATGCCGTGCGCGCATCTCGAGGAAGCGGCCGAGCGTGAGGAAGAACACGAACATGGTCACCGAGTCGAACCACACGGCTTCGCCGCGCGTGAACGTCGCGTAGACCGATGCGGCATAGGCCGCACCGACCGCGATCGATACGGGCAGGTCCATGCCGGGTTTTTTGCCGACCACGCCGCGCCACGCACTCGTGAAGAACGGTTTCGCGGAGTAAAACACCACCGGCGTCGTGACGAAGAAGCTGACCAGCCGCAGGAAATGCTGCATGTCGGGGTCGATGCCCTGGTAGTCCATCGCGTACAGACCCACGGCGAACATCATGACCTGCATCATGCCCAGCGATGCGACGAGCAGGCGCTTGAGCGCCGTGCGCTGTTCGACGACCTCGGGCCGCGCCGTGCTCTCGGGCGACAGCGGCTGCGGCTGGTAGCCGAGGTCCGCGAGGCGCGCGAGGTAGGCCGACAGCGACGCCCCCTCGGCCGGGAACGTGAGGCGTAGCCGGTGCGTGATCGGGTTGATCTCGGCCGATTCGATGCCCGGCTGTTTGCTCATCGTCGTCTCGATGAGCCAGCTGCAGGCGGAGCAGTACATGCCGCCGACGTAGATCGTCGCCTCGCGGTTGTCGCCGCTCGCTTCGGTAAAGGCCGCCAGCATGTCGTCGCCGTCGAACACGCTCCACTCGGCGGCCTCTTCGGGCGGGCGGCCGACGCCGGGATCGGGCAGGTCGCGCAGCTCGTAATAGCGGCTTAGCCCCGTGTCGCGGATCAGTTCGGCGACGGCCTTGCAGCCGGGGCAGCAGACGGGGCGCCGCTCGCCCTCGATGTCGACGGTCAGATTACAACCGGAGGGAATGGGCAGGGCGCAGTGAAAGCAGGTCTCAGAGTTCACCGCCGGGCCGCAATGTGAGGCTGGACTCGCCGTTCCATTCGGCCGTCAGCCGCCAGGCTTCGCCGGCGCGCAGCACCGCGTAGTAGCGGCCGGCAGGAATCGTTACAAAGTGTCCGACCCAGACCGGGTTGCCGTTCTCATCCGGCGGGGCCTTGTTCAGCGTGAGTGCCAGGTCGCGGTCGGCGAATGCCGGGTGCGACAGCTCCAGGTTCAGCAACGGCGGTCCCTCGACGAGGTCGCCCGAACGCATGACGACCCGCACGACGCCTGTCTCGAGATCGATATCGAGCAGGGCCGCGAGACCGAGTTGCGAGGCGAAGCGTTCGGCGGCAACGCGTCGATCGGAGGCATTCCTGACCCCGTCCTCCGATCGCAGTACGAGCGAATCACTGGTCTGCA
This sequence comes from Woeseiaceae bacterium, assembly GCA_013042375.1. Lineage (GTDB taxonomy): Bacteria > Pseudomonadota > Gammaproteobacteria > Steroidobacterales > Woeseiaceae > UBA1847. The sequence continues at coordinate 25,770 of JABDQH010000043.1, read as the reverse complement.
TGGCAATCCACACGGTCGTCAGGCCACCCACGACGGCCGACGCCGGCAGCGCGATGATGAACCACGGCCAGAACTGCCGGTACCAGGGCTTGGTGTCTTCCTGTCTCACGTTGTCATTCGGGTCTTATGGCGAAGGACCGAGGAATCGACTGTCCTCGACGATGGAGACGCTCGGGTCATCGGTCGCTGTGATGCTGAACTCGATGTCCATGATGCCATAGGCGTTGTCTCGATGAACGCGCACGCGCACGGGGAGCGACAGTACGTCGCCGCCGCCGACCTCGACCGGGTTCGGTGCGCCGTCGAGGGAGACGCCTTCGACGCCGCTGACCGTCAGGTCAAAGGACCTCGGCTCGTTGCTCTGGTTGATGAGCTTGAGCGTGTAGATGTTCTCGATGACATCGCCCGGCAGCTCGCGGTAGAGCGTGTTGCGATCGCGAATGACGTCGAGGATCGCCGGCGTGCGCGTCGCCATCGACGTGGCCAGCCCGGAAACCAGGACGAGGAGCAGCGTCGCATAAATCAGGATGCGCGGGCGCAGCATGCTCGATTTCTTGCCGTGCAGCGCATTCTCGGTCGTGTAACGCACGAGCCCGCGCGGGTAGTTCATGCGGTCCATGATCGAGTCGCAGGCGTCGATGCATGCGGCGCACGCGATGCACTCGTACTGCAGGCCTTCGCGGATATCGATGCCGGTCGGACATACCTGGACACACAGCTGGCAGTCGATGCAGTCGCCGAGACCTTTCTCCTGCCGGTCGTCGCTGCGCTTGCGACCGCCGCGCGGCTCGCCGCGGTTCTCGTCGTAGGAGATGATCAGCGTGTCCTTGTCGAACATCACGCTCTGGAAGCGCGCGTACGGACACATGTACTTGCAGACCTGTTCGCGCATGTAGCCGGCGTTGCCGTAGGTCGCGAAGCCGTAGAACAGGCCCCAGAACAAGGTCCAGCCGCCGACATTGAGCGCCACGATGTCGATACCCAGCTGCCGGATCGGCGTGAAGTAGCCGACGAACGTGAAGCCCGTCCACAGAGCAAACGTGACCCACAGGAACTGCTTGGAGAACTTGCGGCGGACCTTGTTCCAGGACCAGGGCGCCTTGTCGAGCTTCATGCGCTGCGAGCGCGTTCCCTCGGTCAGCTGTTCCATCCAGATGTAGATCTCGGTCCACACGGTCTGCGGACAGGCGAAGCCACACCACAAACGCCCGGCCAGCGCCGTGAAGAAGAACAGCGCATACGCGAGGATCATGAGCAGCAATGCGAGGTACGGGAAGTCCTGCGGCCACAGCGTCAGCCCGAAGATGTGGAACTTGCGCGCCGGCAGGTCGAACAGCACGGCCTGGCGTTCGTCCCAGTTCAGCCAGGGTACGGCGTAAAACAGGCCGAGGAGCGAAATCGTTGCAAGACGGCTCAGGCGGTCGAACCGTCCGCCGATCTCACGCGGGTAGATCTTCTTGGCGCTTTCGAAGAGGGCAGCGCCTTGCGGCTTGGTCATTGGTCTCGGTGCTTGGCGTCCCGCCCTGGAGCGGTGCGAACGAGGTAAGCCGTGACGCCCGAACACAGGGCGCACAGAACCCAGAAGAAAAAGAACCCGGCCGCGTAGCCGGCATTGGCGCCTATCGTGAGGTCTTCGTCGAAGATGCCGCCGAGGTCAACCGGGTCGAACAACGCGAAGAACACCATGGTGCCGACGGCCGCGACGAGAAACGAAATCCACGCAACCGTGAAAATCGCCTGCTTGTCGCGGCTCCACTGCTGGGCGCCACGATATTCTTCGTCGATCATTGCCGCGACAGGCTGGCGACGTAGGCGGCAAGGATCTTGGTGCGATTCGCGCCGAGCATCTCGCCGTGTGCCGGCATCTGCCCATTGCGGCCGTTCAGGAGCGTGTCGCGAATCGTCTCGTGCGAACTGCCGTATAGCCAGATGTCGTCGGTCAGGTTCGGCGCGCCGAAGATCTTGTTGCCTTTGCCGTCAACGCCGTGACATGCGCTGCACAGGGCCACGAACATCGGCTGCGCACTCTGTGCGCCGGCATCGGCTTCGCCCGTCGACAGGCTTTTCACGTACTTCGCCATGTTGTCGACGCCGGCATCACCGCCGAGGGCCGGAGCGAGCACGGGCATCGCTGCCATGCGGCCATTCAGGATGGTTGTGACGATGTCCTGTTCGTCGCTGCCCCATTGCCAGTCATTGTCCGCCAGGTTCGGGTAGCCGGGTGCGCCGCGCGCGTCCGAGCCATGGCAGGTCGTGCAGTAGCTCGCATACAGGCTCTTGCCGAGCGACAGGGCTTCCTGGTTCTGCGTAAGCTCGGCAAAATCCATGGCCGCGAATTCTTCGTAGATCGGCTCATAGGTCGCGGCCGCGTACTGCATCTCTTGCTCGTACTGGCCGGTCGACGTCCAGCCGAGCATGCCCTGGTAATTGCCGAGACCCGGGTAGGCTACGAGGAAACCGATACCCCAGGCGATCGTGATGAAGTACAGGTACAGCCACCATTTCGGAGCCGGGTTATTCCACTCCTCGAGATCGCCGTCCCATTTGTGGCCGACGAGATCATCGTCCGCGACATCCTTGGGTCCCTGCTTGGCCGACCAGCTGACCAGCCAGACACAGTAGATGATGAAGAGAACGGTGAGGCCGACGACGAACCAGTGCCAGAATGCAGGCATCAGATGCTCTCCTGCTCGTGATTAGTTAGTGTTTTGTCTTCTTGCAGCGGCAGCGCGGCCTGTGCTTCGTACTCTTCCTTGCGACGGCTGCTCCAGGCGAATACCCAGATGCCGATGAAGGCGACGAAGACGATGGCCGTCAGGATGCCGCGGAGGTCATTGATATCCATGTGCGGTTACCTTCGGTTGCGCCGGTTGATGCCGAGATCCTGCAGGTACGCGACGATCGCGTCGAGTTCGGTCTTGCCCGCAACCTCGGCGGCGGCGCCCGCGATCATCTCATCGGTATAGGGGTCGCCGAGCATCCTGAGCCGCTCGAGCTTGGTCGTAATGAGCTCGCCATCGACCGGGCGCTCGGCCAGCCACGGGAAGCCCGGCATGTTGGACTCGGGTACGAGCGCACGCGGGTCCATCAGGTGCAGGCGCTGCCAGTCATCGGAGTAGCGGCCGCCGACGCGCGCGAGGTCGGGTCCGGTACGCTTCGAGCCGAACTGGAAAGGCCGGTCGTATACGGTTTCCCCGGCCGTCGTGTAGGGGCCGTAGCGCTCCGTCTCGGAGCGGAACGGGCGCACCATTTGCGAGTGGCAGTTGTAGCACCCTTCGCGGACATAGACGTCACGGCCGGCGAGGCGCAGCGGGCTGTAAACGGTGATGCCCTCGTCGGGCTCCGTCGCGTCCGCGCTGAACATCAGGGGGATGATCTCGACCAGTCCGCCGATGCTTATCGCGACGATGATCAGCACGATCATGAGGTTCATGCTTTTTTCGATTGTTTCGTGGCGCATTGCTGATCCCCCCTGTTACGCCGGTTCCAGGACCGCTGCGGGCACCGGTTTTTGTGCAGCCACGGTCTTGAAGACGTTATAGGCCATGATCAGCATGCCCGTGAAGTACACGAGGCCACCGAGCAGGCGCAGGTAGTGGTAGGGCTCTACCGCCTTCAGCGATTCGACGAACGAGTAAGTCAGCGTGCCGTCGTCATTGACCGCGCGCCACATCAGGCCCTCGGTCACGCCGGCGATCCACATGGATACGGCATACAAAACGACACCGATGGTCGCGGTCCAGAAATGGACTTCGATGAGCTTCGTCGAGTACATGCCATCGCGGTTGTAGAGGCGCGGCAGCAGGCAGTAGATCGATCCCATCGTCATCATGCCGACCCACCCGAGGGCGCCGGAATGGACGTGGCCGATGGTCCAGTTGGTGTAGTGCGACAGGGCATTGACGGTCTTGATCGACATCATCGGGCCTTCGAAGGTCGACATGCCGTAGAAGGACAGCGCGACGATCATGAACTTGATGATCGGGTCGGAACGCAGCTTATGCCAGGCGCCGGACAGCGTCATGATGCCGTTGATCATGCCGCCCCAGCTGGGTGCGAGCAGGACGATCGAGAAGACCATGCCGAGCGTTTGCGCCCAGTCGGGCAGCGACGTGTAGTGCAGGTGGTGTGGGCCGGCCCACATGTAGATCGCGATCAGCGACCAGAAATGCACGACCGAGAGGCGGTAGGAGTAGACCGGGCGCTCGGCCTGCTTCGGTACGAAGTAGTACATCATGCCGAGGAAGCCGGCGGTCAGGAAGAAGCCGACGGCGTTGTGGCCGTACCACCACTGCATCATGCCATCCACGACGCCCGTATAGATTGTATAGGACTTGGTCAGCGTGACCGGGATCGAAAGGTTGTTGAAGATGTGCAGTACGGCGACCGTGATGATGAACGCGCCGTAGAACCAGTTGGCGACATAGATGTGCTTGATGCGCCGCTTGGCGATCGTGCCGAAGAAGACGATCGCATAGGCGACCCAGACCACGGCAATCAGCAGGTCGATCGGCCATTCGAGCTCCGCGTATTCCTTGCCCTGCGTGATGCCGAGCGGCAGCGATATCGCTGCCAGAACGATGACGAGCTGCCAGCCCCAGAACGTGAAGGCGGCGAGCTTGTCGAAGGCCAGCCGCGTGTGACACGTTCGCTGCACCACGTAATAAGAGGTGGCGAGCAGCGCCGAGCCGCCGAAGGCGAAGATCACGGCGTTCGTATGCAGCGGCCGCAGGCGACTGAAGGTCAGGAAAGGCAGGTCGAAATTGAGCGCCGGCCATATGAGCTGCGCGGCAATGAGGACGCCAACGAGCATGCCGACCACGCCCCAGATCACGGTCATGATGGTGAACTGGCGGACAACTTTGTCGTTATAGGAGGCTGCTGTGTCCAAGGTAGGACCCCTGTTCGTTATATGCGGATTTATAAACTCGAAATTTTATATCAGCGCCGCACGTTATCAACCGAATCCTAATATACGTATAGGGGAGGATACGTATGGACCGCGACGGGCACAGAATGTCCTGATTGAGCGTCAATTGTGCCCGATGACCGCCTATAATCCTCAGGACCTGCGCTCTTGACACGAAAACTCATGCATAAGATCCCGCTGCCAGCGGATATCGTCAGCGAAATCCTGAATACGGCAGCCGACGCCACGATCATCTCCGACCAGCACGGCCAGATCTTTATGGCGAATCGTCGTGCCGAGGAGCTGTTCGGCTACAGCAGCGGCGGCCTGGTCGGGCTGCAGGTCGAGGACCTGGTTCCCGAGGGCGAGCGCGAACACCACCTCTCGGTTCGCGGGGGCTATAGCGAGGCGCCGCGCGCGCGTCCGATGATCTCGGGCCTCGACCTGCGTGCCCGACGCAGGGACGGGGAGACGATCCAGGTCGAGATCGCTCTCAACCCGATCGAGACGGATGACGGCCCCATCATCACGAGCACCATCCGGCCGAGCGACCAGGTCGAGGACTCCGAGGCCTATTTCCGGCAACTGCTGGAGACGGCGCCCGATGCCATGGTCATCACCGACGAGCGCGGCACGATCGCGGTCGTCAACCACCAGGCCGAGGAGATGTTCGGCTATGGCCGCCAGGAGCTGCTGGGACAGCCCGTCGAGATGCTGTTGCCAGAGCGGCTGCGCCGGCGCCACGTCGGCCACCGGGCCGAGTATCTTGCTCAACCGCGCGTGCGGCCGATGGGCATCGGCATGAATCTCGTCGGAGTACGCAAAGACGCCAGCGAGTTTCCGGTCGAGATCAGCCTGAGCCAGGCGCATTCCATGGGCGGCAGGTTCATTTCCAGCGTGATCCGCGACGTTACCGAGCGAAAAGTCATGGAAGAGGAGATCATCGCGGCGCGCCAGGAAGCAGAGCGGGCCAACAAGGCCAACAGCGCGTTCCTCGCGGCCGCCAGCCACGACCTGCGCCAGCCCGTGCAGGCAATGAGCCTGCTAAACGGTGCGCTGCGCCGGACGGTGACGGATGAGCGCGCGCTGCAGATGATCGACAGCCAGCAGCATTCGATAACGGCGATGACCAACCTTCTGAACTCGCTGCTCGACATCTCGCGGCTCGACGCCGGCGCCGTGATACCCGAAGTCGAGCAATTCCCGATCACGCGCGTCATCGACCGCTTGTCGGACGAGTTCGCGCGCCAGGCGCAGCAAAAGGGCCTCGAGTTTTCCTCAAACTCATGCCGGGCCGTCGTCAACACCGACCCGAACCTGCTGGCCGAGGTGATCCAGAACTTCGTGTCAAATGCGATTCGCTATACCGACAAGGGCAGCGTGCGCCTCGAATGCGAGAGTGAGGGCGACTACTGCGTGGTCAGGGTCGTCGATACCGGGATCGGCATCGCCGACGACCAGCGCGAGGAGATATTCCGCGAGTTTCACCAGTGCAAGACGCGTGGTGCGAGCAAGGAAGGATTCGGCCTGGGTCTCGCGATCGTCAAGCGCTTGTCGGACCTGCTCGGGCTGCACCTGCACGTCGATTCGGATGTGGGGCAGGGTTCGGTCTTTAGCGTGTCGATGCCGGCCGCACAGGAGATGGCCATTGGCCCGGAAGAGACCGCGACGGACGACGCCGGACCACGCGAGGCCGCGACCGGCCTCGTCATCCTGATCGAGGACGATGTGAACGTCGCCAACGCCTGGGGATTGCTGCTCGAAGCCGAAGGCTTCCGGGTTGCGACGGCGGCGTCAGCCCCGGAAGCGAAAGCACTCATGAAACACGTCGGTGAGACACCGGCGCTGCTGATATCCGATTTCCATCTCCTCGACGGTTCCACGGGTGTCGAGGCCGTGAGTGCCATTCGCAAGCACTACGGAGCTTCGATCCCGGCCTTCATCGTCTCGGGCGACACGTCGAAAGTTGTCAAGGACGCTCGCCTCCTCGACAACTGCACGCTCATGTGCAAGCCGATCGACACGAACCGCCTGCTCGCCGCGGCGCGCCATGCCATTCACACCGGCGGCGTTCCGCTGGACTGAGCCGGCGCTCGAGTTGCAGCGAATAAGCATTCCTACTTATAGCGTCCGATAACGGATTTCGTCAGGGTTAGTGGCCTGTTCACAGCAGACTACTAGAGCGCAGTAGGAAGCTGTAACGGTGGGGCCCGGTCATCGACCGGGCCCCGTTTCTTTGTCGGGTGGGCGCAGGGCGTGGCTGCGTGTTCTAAGCGGCTTCGTGCGTGAGGCTGCCGACCGGTGTTTCAAACCAGTCCGGCTTGATGATCAGCATGTCGCAGGGCAGGTCTTCAAGCGTTCTTTCGGCGGTCGACCCGATGAACAGGCGTTTCAGGCGATCACGCGCCACCGCGCCCATGACGACTACGTCTGCATCGAGTTCGTTGGCTTTCGCCGGCAGTTCCTCGTGCGTCAGCCCGGCCACGAGGTGCACGTTGTCCTTGGCGATCTTGTGGAAGTCGGTGATCTCGACGAAGCGCTTCTCGTGATCTTCGTGCATCTGCTGCTCGATCTCGTCGAACGGCAGCGATACCGGGATATACGCATTAGCGGTTGCTGTAGCGACGGCAACGCGCGGGTCGTACGCATGGAACGCGTGCACGACGCCGCCCACCTTTTCCGCAACGTCTTTCGCAACGTGCATGATCTCGTCGTCGAGCGCCGCGGGTTTGTCATGCTGGTGCATCGGATCGATGGCCGCGACGAACACCGGAGTCTCGCCGATGTCGCGTGGTTTAACGAGCCACAGCGGTGCCGGGCACGTACGGATCAGGTTCCAGTCCGTGTTGGTCAGCAGCGCGCGCGTCAGGGCAGAGTGATGATGCGTATCCTTGAACACGATATTGGCGCCGCTCTCGACGACGTGGCGGACGATGCCTTCGTAGAGCGGGTGATCCCAAATGGCGCTGGTCTTGACGACGACACCGTCGCCGCGCAGCGGTTCGGCAAGCGTCTCGAGGTGCTTCTCGTGGTTCGCGATGACCTCGTCCCGTGCTTTCTCGAGCGACGGCGAGTCGAACAGGCGGTCACCGCTCAGGTATTCATTGTAGTAGCAAACGAGCAGCTCGAGCTCTGCTTTGCTTTGCTTCGCCAGCCAGGCTGCGCGTCGTACGGCGGGCTGGTCTTCTACCGTCGGGTCGACGACGGCAAGGATTTTGTTGATCTCTTTCATTGGCACACCTGACGCCGAATCAAACGATCGTTCATTTGCTTCGACTTGAGAATATCCCGACGGGGCGAGCTTTCCATAAGGCGTGATGCCTAGATCATGTGGGAATCTACCTACCGCCGTCTAAGTGCTTTTACTAATTACGGAACGGACGTTCGCACAATTAAATTAGGGCTCAATTGTCTTTGGGAGACGAGCATGGTGCGCGCCGAGTTTGCGGAATTCCGGGAAGCCCTGGAGCAGAAAAAACAGGAGCTGTCCGCGCGCCTCGAACGCATCCATGCCAACCTGCGTCGGGGGTACGAACAGGATTCGAAGGAACGCGCGAAGCAGCTCGAGGACAATGAGGTCGTCGATGCGCTCGGCAACGAGGCACGCGAGGAACTGAGCAAGATATCGGCGGCGTTGCAGCGAATCGACGCGGGTGAATATGGTACGTGCGTGGAGTGCGGGCTGCCGATCCACGAGGGCAGGCTGGCCGTGTATCCGTACGCAGACGAGTGCATCGAATGTGCGGAGTTCGATGAGCGCCGCAAGCGGCACTCCTGATCAGGCCGTCATGTGCATCCTGACGAGGTCGGCCAGCGATCTCGCCTGCATCTTCTCCATCACCCTGGCACGGTGAATCTCGACCGTCCGCTGGCTCACGCCCAGTTCGTACGCGATGACCTTGTTGGGCTTGCCCGTGACAACGAGATCGAATACCTCGCGCTCGCGGTTGGTCAGTCGCTCGAGACGTTCGTTGACTTCGGCGTGCTGCTGCTGTTCTTCGCGACGCTCCTCGTCTGTCTCTAGCGCATCGCGAATGCGATCGAGGAGCTCCTGGTCGCGGAACGGTTTCTGAATGAAGTCCACCGCGCCCTTTTGCATGGCTTCGACGGCCATCGGCACGTCGCCGTGTCCCGTGATAAAAATAATCGGTAGCGTATTGCCGCGCTTGATCAACTCGTCCTGCAGCTCGAGGCCGCCCAGTCCGGGCATGCGAATATCGAGCACGAGACAGCCGGGTCGCTGAACCGTCACTTTCTCGAGAAACTCGTCGCCCGACTCGAATATTTCGTGTTCGAGGTTGACCGAATCCATGAGCGCTTGCATGGCGAACCGGATAGCCGCGTCGTCGTCGACGATGAAGACCGTCGGTGTCTGTTCCGTTTGCGGTGCCATGAGCGTCGATTGGACCAGATTGAGGCTCGTTTGGCTAGTCCAGTCGCTTGGTGAAACGCAGTGCCGCGACCGTCATGGCGACGACCGTGAAGACGCCCAGCACAACCAGCTCCGGATACAGGTCGAGCAGGGCGGCGTCCCTCAACATGATGCCTCGCGCGAGGCGCACGAAGTGCGTGGCGGGCAGCAGTTCGCCGAGGTAACGCGCAATCAGCGGCATGCCATCGAAAGGAAATACGAAGCCCGACAACAGGATCGAGGGCAGTATCAGGAAGATCGTCATCTGCATGGCCTGGAACTGCGTCTTCGCGGCGGTGGAAATCACCAGCCCGAGCGAAAGGTTCGCCGCAATGAAGACGGTCGCTGCGAGGTACAGGTCGACGACGCTGCCGCGCACCGGAACCTGGAACAACAGGTCACCGACGACAAGTATCAACGCGATCTGGATGATGCCGATGACTATGTAGGGAATGACCTTGCCGACCATGAGTTCCGCGGAGGAGACCGGCGTATTAATAAGGAGCTCCAGGTTGCCGCGCTCGCGCTCGCGCACGATGGCCACGGCCGTGAACATCGTCATCGTCAGAGTCAGGATGATTGCGGTGAGGCCGGGGATGACATTAACCGGCGTGCGGCGCTCGGGGTTGTAGTAGGGGCGTACTTCGATGTTGTTGACGCGCTCCTGCTGCAGGTTCGTGTCGAAGGCAACCGGCATAATGCGCAGCTGGTTGGCGATGCCGGATATCGTCGGGTCCGAGCCGTCGACGAGCAGCTGCGCCGCGGCGCGACCGGGGTCGATGACGCGCCGTTCGAAATCGGGGGGCACGAGCACGCCGACCGAGATCTTGCCTGCGCGCAACAGGTCCTCGAGCTCGCCCGCCGTGTCGACGCGCGCGACTATGTCCATGACCTGCGACTCGCCGAGTTCCGCGATGAACTGTCGTGACAAATGCGTTTCGGCCTGGTCGGCAACTGCGGTCTTCAGGTTGCGGACGTCGGTGTTGATAGCATAGCCGAACAACAGGATCTGGAGAACCGGGATTCCGACGATCATGCCGAAGGTCAGCCGGTCGCGCCGCAGCTGGCGCACTTCTTTCTTGGTGATGGCGAGCAGGCGCGACAGGGATTTCATGCGCTGCGCTCCGCCGCGTCCATCGTGACCGCGACAAATACGTCTTCGAGCGTCGCCGACGACAAACGGGTTCTGGCGGCGACCCCGGCCCCGGCCAGGGCAGCCTCGACGCGCTGTACCGGCTCGCCGTGATGTTCGGGAACCAGCACGCGCAGCCGCACACCCAGCTGCGTCACACTGGCGACCCAGGCGAGGTCGTGCAGCGCTGCCTGTGCCGCATACGGATCCTCGGCCTCCACCTCGACGATGTGCATGCCCGTCGTCGCCTGCAGATCGTGCGGTGTCCCGTCGGCCACCTTGACGCCGCGGTCGAGGATCGCAAGTCGATGACAGCGCTCCGCCTCGTCCATGTAGTGAGTGGACACGAGGATGGTCGTCCCGGCCTCGGCGAGGCGGAACAGGTTCGCCCAGAAGTCCCGGCGGCTCTGCGGATCGACGGCGCTCGTCGGTTCGTCGAGCAGCAGGAGTTCCGGATGGTGCAATACGGCGCAGGCCAGTGCGAGACGCTGTTTCTGTCCACCACTCATCGTCGCGGCCATCTGCCGCCGTTGCGCGACGAGATCGTATTTCTCGAGCAGCTCATCGATGCGTGCGCCATGCTCGTTCTTTGGTACCGAGTAGATCTCGGCGATGAATTGCAGGTTTTCGTGCACGGTCAGGTCACCGAACAATGAGAACTTCTGCGTCATGTAGCCGATCCTCGGCTTGAGACGCCGCGCCGAGCCAGGAATTGGCGTTCCGAGTACCGTAGCGTCTCCTTCGGTCGGCGTGAGCAAGCCGCACAGCATGCGAATCGTCGTCGACTTGCCCGATCCGTTGGGGCCGAGAAAGCCGTAGATCTGGCCGCGCGGCACGCTGAGGTCCAGCTCGTGCACGGCCCGGATGTCGCCGAAATGTTTCGACAGGCCACGTGCTTCGATGGCGTAATCCGGCCCCATGCCTAGTCGACCGGGAATTCCACTTCGACCGGGACGCCGTCGGGCAGGCGGTTGCCATCGACGTCGAGGTCGATCTTCGCCACGTAGCTGAGATGACCGCGATCCCGCTCCGTCAGCGCGAAGTAGGGGGTGAAGGCCGCTTCGCTTGCGACCCAGCGGACGCGCCCGTCCAGCGCGGTGTCGAGGCCGTCGACGAACACCCGCACCTTCGTCCCGGAGCTGACCCCGACACGCAGTCGCTCGGGGACGAAAACGCGCGCAAAGGGCTGCGTGCCGGCGAGTACAATCATGACGGGCTGACCCGGGTTCGGCCGCTCGCCGAGTTCGAACAGGCGGCTGTCGGCAATGCCTGCAACGGGGGAACGCACGGTGTGACGCTCGAGATCGATACTCGCGGCGTCACGCCTGGCTTGCGCCTGTTTCACGGCCTGTTCGGCCTGCGCCAGTTCCTCGACGGTCGTGCCGGTCAGCAGTTCCTCGAGCTGCGCGAGTCGCAGCTTGACGTTCGCCTGGGCTGCATCCAGTGCCGCCTGCGCGCGATCCAGGGCTTCGGGCGAGGCAAGCCCGCGGGCGTGCACCTCGCGTGTACGGTCCATTTCCTGCTCGCGAAACTCGAGTTCCTGGGTCGCGCCTTCGAGATTGGCGCGCGCCGCCGCTACGAGCTCCGCACGCGGGCCCCGCACGAGCTCATCGAGCCGCGCCTGCAGCTGCCCCACGTTCGCTTCGGCCTCGGCCAGCCGCGCCCGCGCGCGCCGATCGTCCTGTTCGACCAGGGCCTGGCCTGCCGCGACGGGCTCGCCCTCGGCTACGAGGATCGCCGAGATCGGTTCGACGCTCTCGGCCGTGAGCTCGATGCGATCCGAGGCAAGTTCGCCGACGGCGCGGTTGGTGTCATCTGAATCTGCGCAGCCCGCCAGGACGACAAGGGCGACAGGAAACCATCGGGCATGTCTCATTGATCGTGCTCCATTCACGTTGCCAGGTGCTCGAGCAGCAGGTCTACCTGCGATTCGATCAGCTGGTCCGTATCCAGCGGCTTTTCGGTGAAGATTAGCCGCCACAGGATCGAAGTCAGCATGGGGGCAATGAACAGCTGTGGCTGCAAGTCGAGCGCTTCGCGCCGGAACTCGCCGCGCTCGACGCCGCGCTCGACAAAACCGCGAATCGCACCCAGTCCGCGCGCCACCACGTTGTCGTAGTAGTAAGCGACCAGATCCGGGTGCCGCCAACCCTCGGCGACGAGGAGGCGCACGACGACCGCGACCGGCGAGCGCGGCACCTTCTTCATGAAATCGAGAAACGGCCCGCGCAGGAACTCTTCCGACGTCAGTGCCGTGGACTCGATGCCGCCGATGAGCGAGTCGACGCGCCGCACGACGACGTCGCGGATGACGGCTTTGAACAGGTCTTCCTTGGTCTTGTAGTAGAGATACGTCAGCCCCTTGCTGACTCCGGCCCGCTTTGCGACGTCATCGACGCGCGTCGCGGCATAACCCTTCTCGGCAAACGCCTCGAATGCCGCCGCGGCGATCTCGGCGGGCCGGTCCTCCTTGCGGCGCTGGTACTTTTGCTGACTCATGAGTCAGTAATTATAGTTACTGACTTTTGAGTCAGCAAGAGGCCGGCATCGCAAAATCTGCGTAAAACGGCATAATCCGCCGCATGTTCACCTATATCGACCCCACGGTTCGGGAGCGCCTGACCGAGAAGGGGACCCTGTTCCAGATCGACCGCGACGGCGTGCTGCTCGAGCCGGGCCGGGCCGCGTCCCCCGGCGGTCATACGATCAGCATCCTGGGCCCGATACCGCTGCCGCTCGCGCTGTGCGACTCCCGCTTCGAGGTGCAGTGGTTTGCGTGCGTGCGCAACACCGAACTCGGCAAGATCGAGGAGCTCGCCGACGACCTGCGTGCCCAGGACGCGCATCGATCGTTCGCGACGCTCGCATCCTACATGGCCGTCAACAGCGTCATGGTGATCGGCGACCCGTCGGCGTGGTCGAATCCGCTGGTGCGTGTGCACTCGAGCTGCCTGACCGGCGACGTGTTCGGGTCGCAGCGCTGTGAGTGCGGCCCGCAGATGCACACGGCGCTCGAACGCATCGCGGGCGACGACCAGGGCGGTCTGCTCGTCTACATGGCGGGGCACGAAGGCCGCGGCATCGGCCTGTGGGCGAAGGCCGCGACCTACCTGCTGCAGGACGCCGGCGAGAATACCTACCAGGCCAATGAGTCGCTCGGGCTGCCGGCCGACTCGCGCGACTTCGGCGATGCGGCGTCATTGTTGAAGTATTTTGTCGGCGGCCAGCCGTTTCGCCTGCTGACCAACAACCCCAAGAAGGTCAATGATCTGGGTGAGCACGGCGTCACGGGCATCACGCGTGTGAAACATCTCACCGGTGTAAGCGCGAGCAACCGCCGCTACCTGAGCGCCAAGCAGGAATGGGGTCACGAGATCGAACCCGAGGATATCGACTAGGGCCAACAGGCCCTCGCTACTGGCGCCAGAGACGCGTGTTCGGCGCGCGTTCGGCCCGCCTCAGCCGGCTGCTCCTGAAGGGATTGATGTCGATGCCGCCGCGACGCTGGTAGCGGGCGTAGACGCTCAGCGTAGTCGGCACGCAGCGCTTGCGGATGTCGATGTACATGCGCTCGACGCAGGCCTCGTGGAAATCGCTGTGTTCCCGGTAGGACGCGATATAGCGCAGCAGCGATGCGGGGTCTATGCGCGGGCCCTTGTACCGTATCTCGACGCTGCCCATATCGGGTTGCGCGGTAACAGGACACAGGCTGCGCAGCAGATGACTGTGCAGGCTCTCCTCAACGACAACGCGCTCGTCGGCAACCAGCAGTCCCGCATCGACTTCCCAGGTATCGCAGTCGACGTCGAAGCGGTCGATGCAGGGTCCGTCGAGAGACGCGACGCTGACATCGGGATCGAGCGTGACTTCGACTCGCGCACCCGCGCAGTCCGACAGGTCGGTTGCGATGGCTCTCTCGACATGCGCCGCATCCGCGAATCGAGACATCGCAAATGAGCCGAGATAGAGCTTGAGCGACTTCGATTCGAACAGGTTGGGGGATTCGGCAGGCACCCGGATCTCCACGACCGCAACCTTGGGGTGGCCGTTGTCGCCGAGCCAGGTCAGCTCCCAGGCATTCCATATGTCGACGCCGGCAAAAGGCAGGGGCTCGGCGATGCCCAGCGGCTCGCGGCTGTAGCTCCGGGCGATCGGGCAGAGGACCTCCGGTGCGTACTTGTGCGGATAGTCGGTATCGCGTCCTAACGGTAGTTTCGATTCACCCACAGGCGATATTTTGCAGCAATTCCCGTATAAAATACCGGCCTTTTTCGCCTCGAGCCAACAATGAGCCCTTCCCAGATACAAGACGGCAACGCCCGCGGTTACGTCATTCCGATCGGCGGCGCCGAAGAAAAACTCAACAATCCGGAAATTCTCGAGCGCTTCGTCGACGTCTGCGGCGGCAAGGACGCGCGCATCGGCATCATCCCGACGGCGTCAGAGCTCGAGGACACGGGCCGCAATTACGAGAAGCTCTTCCGCAAGCTCGGCTGCAAACACGCACGCGTGCTGCATTTCGTCACGCGCGAGGATTGCCAGTCGGACGAGGATCTCGGCTATATCGAGAAGTGCGACGGTGTCTTCATGACGGGCGGCAACCAGCTGAGACTCTCGACGACGATCGGCGGCACGGCCATCGCCCAGGCGATCCGCCGCCGCAATGCCGAAGGCATGCACGTCGCCGGGACCTCGGCCGGCGCCGCCTTCATGCCCGAGCACATGATCGCGGGCGGACGCGAGGGCAGTACGCCGAGTCCCGACATGGTGACCATGGCGCCCGGCCTCGGGCTCACGAATGCCTTTATCATCGACCAGCACTTCCGCCAGCGCGATCGCCTCGGCCGCCTGCTCACCGCGCTTGCCTACAACCCGTTCGCCGTCGGCATGGGGCTCGATGAAGACACGGCGGCGTTCATCAAGCCCGGGGACTGCTTCGAAGTGGTCGGCAGCGGCGGCATTACGATCATCGATCCGAGCGATTTGAAGTACTCTTCCATGGACCAGGCGCGCCGCGGCGAGCCGGTTAGCCTGATCGGCGTCAGGCTGCACATCCTCGTGGCGGGCGGGCGCTACGAGATCGATACGCGGGAGGCGTACGCGGAATGAAGATCGAAAGCACCAATGTGTATGTCGGGCCCAGCCTGTTTGCCCGGTTTCCCGTCATTCGCCACGTGCTCGATCTCGGGGAACTCGAGAGCTGGCCGACCGTGCGCCTCGGGGAGACGTTCATATCTGCGCTTCTCGAGGCACTGCCCGGACTCCATGAGCACGGTTGTTCCTACAAGGAGCCCGGAGGATTCGTGCGGCGCATGCACGAAGAAGAGGGGACATGGCTCGGTCATGTCATGGAGCACGTGGTGATCGAGCTCCAGGTCGTCGCGGGATCTGACGTGACCTTCGGCCGCACGCGCTCGATCGAAGGACGCCCCGGCTTCTACAACATGGTGTTCCAGTACAAGGACGCTGCCGTGGGCCGCGAAGCCTCGCGCCTTGCGCTCGACCTGATCGGCAGCCTGTTGCCCGAAAAGCTCAGGTTCAAGGGTGCGCCGGATGCAGACTGGGACTTCGCCGAGGAGCGCGATCGCTTCATCCGATACGCACAGCGGCGCGAGTTCGGCCCTAGTACGGCCTCGCTGGTCAGGGCGGCCGAGGAGCGCGAAATTCCCTGGCTGCGATTGAATCGCTACTCGCTGGTGCAGTTCGGGCATGGCCGCTACCAGCAGCGCATCCAGGCGACGACGACGGGCCGCACCAGCAACATCGCCGTCGAGCTCGCAGGCGACAAGGAAGAAACCAACGAGATCCTGCGTGATCTCGGCCTGCCCGTACCGAACCAGTTGATCGTCCGCGACGAGCGCGATGCCGTGCGTGCGGCCGAGCGTATCGGCTACCCCGTCGTGCTCAAGCCGCTGGCCGGCAACCATGGGCGCGGCGTTGCCATCAACCTGCGCACGCCCGAGGAAGTCGAGGCAGGTTTCCGCAGGGCCAGCGAGCACGGCCGCACCATCGTCGTGGAAAGCTACATCGAAGGGTTCGATCATCGCCTGCTCGTCATTGACGGCGAGCTCGTGGCCGCCGCCAAGCGCGTGCCCGGGCACGTCGTCGGCGACGGCAATCATACGATCGAGGAACTGGTCGAGATCGTGAACCAGGATCCGCGGCGCGGGGTCGGTCATGAGAAAGTGCTGACACGCCTCGAATTCGATCACCAGGCGGAACGACTGCTCAAGAAACTCGGTTACGACCGCACTACGGTTCCGGCGAAAGACGAGATCGTGTACCTGCGATCGACGGCCAACCTGTCCACGGGCGGCACCGCGATCGACGTGACCGACGTCATTCATCCCGACAACCGCGAGATGGCGATTCGCGCCATCAATGCCATCGGTCTCGATATCGGCGGCGTGGATTTCCTGACGCGCGACATTTCGGAGTCCTATCGCGAGGCCGGCGGCGGTATCTGCGAGGTGAATGCAGGCCCCGGCTTTCGCATGCACGTCGCGCCCAGTGAGGGCACCCCGCGCGATGTCGCCGGTCCGGTCATCGACATGCTGTTCCCGCCGGATACGCCGAGCCGTATCCCGATCGCGGCGGTGACGGGTACCAACGGCAAGACCACGACCTCGCGCATGCTGGCGCACATCCTCAAGATGTCGGGACGCACGGTCGGCCTGACCTCGACCGACGGCGTGTACATCGACGGCAAGCTCTCGGTCTCGGGCGACATGACCGGCCCGGTCTCGGCCAAGATGATCCTGCGCGACCCGTCCGTCGACGCTGCCGTCATGGAATCGGCGCGCGGCGGCATGCTGCGCAGCGGCCTCGGCTTCCAGGAATGCGACGTCGCGGCGTGCCTGAACGTGTCGGCCGATCACCTCGGGCTGCGCGGCATCGATACGGTCGAGCAACTCGCCGAGGTCAAGCGCATTCCGATCGAGATCGCGAAAAACGCGGCGGTCCTCAACGCCGATGATCCGCTGTGCCTGCAAATGGCCGATCACACCGACGCCGAGACCATTTGCTACGTCACGATGAACCCGGCCCACCCGCTGGTTAAGCAGCATATCCAGGCCGGCGGGCAGGCGTTCGTGCTCGAGCAGGGCATGAACGGCCACATGGTCACGATCTACGACAACGAGACGCACACGCCGCTCGTCTGGACGCACCTGATTCCGGCGACGATCGAGGGTCGCGCCCTGCACAACGTGCAGAACGCGATGTTCGCGGCTTCGCTGGCCTACAACTTGGGAATAGGGCTCGAGGATATCCGGCACGGCCTGCGCACCTTCGACTCGACGTTCTTCCAGGCACCGGGCCGCATGAACATCTACGACGAGCATCCCTTCCGCGTCATTCTCGATTACGCGCACAATCCGGCGGCGGTTTCCGCGATGTGCGAGCTGGTCGACCGCTTCGATGTCGATGGCCGGCGCATTGTCGTGTTGTCGGCGCCCGGCGACCGGCGCGACGAGGACATCCGCGACATCGCCTCGATCGCGGCCGGCCACTTCGACCACTTCGTCTGTCGCTGCGACGACAACCGGCGTGGCCGGGACGAACGGGAGGTCGCGCTGATGCTCAAGAACAAGTTGCTCGAGGAGGGCATCCCGGCGGACGCCATCGAAGTGGTTCCCGACGAGCAGGAAGCGAACGCGCATGCGCTCGAGATGGCGGAGGCGGGCGACCTCGTGCTCATGCTCGGCGACAATGTCACGCGCACGTGGAAGCAGATTATCTACTTCAACTCCGGGTCGCGTGTCGACAAGGGCAACAAGAAGGCCGCGACATCCATAGATCTGCCCCAGCTCGGGGACTTCAATCTCGATGGCGACGTCGAGATCATCAGTGACGAGCGCGGCGTACGCATCGCGCGCGAAGAGGGCGACTGACGCGCTGCCATGGAGTTTCTCGATGCGCGCAGGTTGACCGGTCCCAACGCGGTCTTCAACGGCATCGGGTCGGTACTCGACGTCGCCTGTTCCCCTGACGAGGCGCGGGAGCTCGTCCCGGTATGGGCCGACAAGGTCGGGCGCATGCTCGAGGCGCTGGACTGGCCGTCGGCCGTATTCGCCTCGCGCGAGCTCGAGGGCGGCGTTAGCCTGGCGTTCTCGGCGCCCATCGACCAGCTCTATGCCGCCTCGGAAATAAACGAGTGGGCGTGGGCTGCGAGCGCCCATGAACTCGGCGCCCTCGATGAAGCGCCCGATTTCGACGAGGCGCTCGCCGCACTGCGAAAGTCGGCTGCCGAAGAAGCCAATGTCGAGCTCATGTGGCTCATCGACGAGGCGCGCGCCCGCGGCAAGACGCTGCTGTGGGACGATGACGAGGTCTCGGTGGGGCTCGGCAAGGGCTCGCAGACCTGGAACGTGCGGGAGATTCCCGACGCGCCCGACTGGGACGCCTATCACGATGTGCCGGTCGGTATCGTGACGGGTACGAATGGCAAGACGACGTCGGTACGCTTTGCCAAGCACATCCTGCGCACGGCCGGCCACAACGTCGGCGTCAGTTCGACCGACTGGATCGCGGTCAACGAGGACATCATCGATCGCGACGACTGGTCGGGTCCCGGCGGCGCGCGCGCCGTGTTGCGCCGGCCCGAAATCGACGTGGCCATTCTCGAGACGGCGCGTGGCGGATTGCTGCGCCGCGGCCTCGGTGTCGAGCGCGCCGACGCCGCGCTGATCACCAACATATCCGAAGACCATCTCGGCGATTTCGGTTCGCGCAATCTCGATGAGCTGCTCGATATCAAGTGGGTCCTGAGCCATGCCGTCCGCGACAGTGGCAGGCTGGTGCTCAACGCCGACGACGCCCGGCTCGTCGACAAGGCGCGGGATTACAGCGGGGAGATCGTCTGGTTTAGTCTCGACGCCGGCAACCCCGTCGTCGTGGCGCACGACGGTCCGGCATTCGTGCTCGAGGGCGGCGAGCTGCAGATGCTCGAAGGTGGCGGGCGTGCCTCGATTTGCCGCAGCGACGAAATCCCCATCGCGCTGGGCGGCGCGGCCCGGCACAACGTCGCCAACGCGCTGGCCGCCGCGGCGCTGACCTGGTGCATGGGGGTCCCGCTCGACGCGATCCGTGACGGCCTGACGACGATGCAGCAGGACGAGAACCCGGGCCGCTGCAACGTCTACGACCTGGACGGTGTGAAGGTGCTCATCGATTTCGCGCACAACCCGGCCGCCATGGCGGCGCTGTTCGACATGGCGCGCGCGATCCCGGCCGGGCGGCGCGCGCTGTGCTTCGGCCAGGCCGGTGACCGGACCGACGAACTGATCCGCGAGCTGGCACGCGACGCCTGGGCGATCGGCCTCGATCGCGTCGTGGTCTCCGAACTCGCCAAGTACCACCGCGGTCGCGAACGCGGCGAGGTGTTCCACATCATTCGTGATGAATTGCTGGAAAACGGCGCGACTGAAGACGCGGTCGTGCACCACGAGACAGAGCTCGAGTCATTTCAGGACGCGCTCGACTGGGCGCGGCCCGGCGACCTGGTCATCATGCTGGCGCTCGGCGGCGCGGCGCCGGTCCAGGCGAAGCTCGCGGAACTGGGCGCCCGCTAGATTACGCGCCTCATTCGAGGCTCAGGAGCTTGTTCCAGTGCTTCTTCTCGATCGGCATGATCGACAGGCGATTGCCCTTGCGCGTCAGGATCAGGCCGTCGAGGCCCCTGGCCGCCTTGATCTCGGAGAGCGTGATTGTGCGGCCGAGCTTGCGGACGAATTCGACGTCGACGAGACACCAGCGCGGATCGTCCCTGGGGCTCTTGGGGTCGTAGTAATTTGATTTCCTGTCGAATTGCGTCGGGTCGGGATAGGGCTCGCTCGCGACCTTCATGATGCCGACGATTCCGGGCTCCTTGCAGTTCGAGTGATAAAAAAAGACCTCGTCGCCGATCTTCATATCGTCGCGCATCATGTTGCGTGCCTGGTAGTTGCGTATGCCGTCCCAGGGCTCGCGGCCGTCACGCTCGAGGTCGTCGATACTGTACGCATCGGGCTCTGATTTCATCAGCCAGTGGGCCATTGCTACGGGTGCCCCGTGAAAAAAGGAAGCGCATTCTAGCACGCGCATCGGCGCGCGATTTGCGGCAATCGGCGTGATACGATTGCGCTTCGCGCAGCCGTTCGCGAACCCTGGGAGGACATGTCCAGATGGCAAACATGCTGGCCAATATCTTTGGCTCGTCGCCCGTCGAGCCGTTGGAAAAGCACATCGACATCGTCTACCGCTGCGCCAAGAGCCTGCGGCCGTTTTTCGCCGCTGTCATTGAAGGTGACGAAACGCGCATGGCGGAGTGCCGGAGCCAGATCGAGGCCCTGGAGAACGAGGCCGACGATCTGAAGAAGAAGATTCGCACGCACATGCCGAAAAGCCTGTTCATGCCGGTGCCGCGTGAAGACCTTCTCGGACTGTTGCTCGTGCAAGACAAGATTGCGAACCGGGCGAAGGACGTTTCCGGTGTCGTGATTGGACGCAATATGCGAATTCCGGAACCGATCGCGGAAGAATTCAGAGACTTCGTCGAAAGCAATATCGATGCGGCGAAGCAGGCACGCAAGAGCGTGCGCGAACTCGATGAACTGTTTACAGTGGGCTTCAAGGGAGCGGAAGTCGACCTGATCTCCGAGCTGATCGAAGAACTCGACCAGATGGAGACCGAGACCGACAAGAAACAGACCGAAATTCGCTCGGCGTTGTTCAAGATTGAAAAGACACTCGACCCGGTCGATGCGGTGTTCCTGTATGAGGTCATCCAACTAGTTGGGGAAATCTCGGACATGGCGGAACGCGTCGGGCGCCGACTCGAGCTTCTGCTCTCGTAACACGAACTCATAACGACAATTCGGGAACAACTTATACCCGGAGGAACCCTGAATGGACGCGCAACTTGTCTATATCGGCCTGGCGGCGATTTTCGGCCTGTTTATGGCGTGGGGTATTGGCGCCAATGACGTAGCCAACGCCATGGCAACTTCGGTCGGCTCCAAGGCGCTGACCATCAAGCAGGCCATCCTGGTGGCGGCCATATTCGAGTTTGCCGGGGCCGTTCTCGCGGGTGGTGAGGTTACCTCGACGATTCGCAAGGGCATCGTCGATGCTGATATGTTGTCCGCCACTCCCGAGCTGCTGGTCTACGGCATGCTCGCATCGTTGCTCGCGGCGGGGACCTGGTTGCTCGTAGCGTCGAGGAGCGGCTGGCCCGTATCGACGACCCACTCGATCGTCGGCGCTATCGTGGGTTTCGCCGCGGTTGGCATCGGCATCGAAGCCGTCAAGTGGGGCAAGGTCGGCACAATCGTAATGAGCTGGGTCGTCTCGCCGCTGACTGCCGGCATCATCGCCTACCTGATCTACCGCAGCGTGCAAAAACTGATTCTCGTGCATGAGAACCCCCTCGAGCGGGCGCGCCGCTACGTGCCCGTCTACATATTCCTGGCGGCATTTACCATGACGCTGGTTACAATCCTGAAGGGCCTGAAGCACGTCGGGCTCGAGATCAGCGTGCAGCAAGCCTACTTGCTCGCCGTGGCGATCGCTGTCGGTATCGCGCTGATCGGGTCGTTCTTTATCAGAAAGATCCAACCCGATCCCAAGGCAGAAAAGGACCAGCATTACATCACCGTTGAACGTGTTTTTGCCGTACTCATGGTCGTGACGGCCTGCGGCATGGCGTTTGCTCACGGCTCCAACGACGTGGCCAATGCGATTGGCCCGCTGGCAGCCGTTATCGGTATTGCGACAACCGGGACAATCGCCGCAAAGTCCTCGTTACCCATCTGGGTGCTGATGCTCGGCGGCGGAGGCATTGTCATCGGCCTCGCGACTTTCGGTCGGCATGTCATTGCCACGGTGGGCAAGAAGATTACACAGCTGACACCGAGTCGCGGCTTCGCAGCCGAGCTCGCCGCCGCTACGACCATCGTCATCGCGTCCGGCACGGGAATACCGATCTCGACCACCCACACGCTGGTTGGCGCGGTTCTCGGCGTCGGCATGGCCCGCGGCATAGAGGCAATTGACCTGCGTATCGTGACGCGTATTTTCGTGTCCTGGGTCGTGACTATTCCCGCGGGTGCGATTCTCGCTATCATCTTCTTCTTTGCTTTCCGTGCTTTCCTCCCCTGATATGCAACGACCCTCGACCCTACTTATCGTCATCACGCTGGCCCTCGCCGGGCACGGCGCCCGGGCGCAACTGACGGACGCGCCGATCATCCGCTACGAGGACACCGCGCACCCGCAGTTCGGCGAGGCCGGCATGGTCTCGAGCCAGAACGCACTCTCCTCGGCCGTCGGTGCCGAGATCCTCGCGCAGGGCGGCAATGCCGTGGATGCGGCCATAGCCGTTGGCTTCTCGCTGGCCGTGACGCTGCCGCGCGCCGGCAACCTCGGCGGCGGCGGCTTCATGCTGGTCCATCATGGGGAGTCGGGTAAGGACATCGCCATCGACTATCGCGAACGGGCGCCGGTCGGGGCATCGCGTGACATGTACCTCGACGACGACGGCAACGTCGACGAGGATAAGTTGCCGTTCGGCCACCTGGCGGCGGGCGTTCCCGGCAGCGTGTCCGGGCTGTTTCGTGCCCACCAGGAGTTCGGCACATTGCCGTGGCGCCAGCTCGTCGAACCCGCCATCCGGCAGGCACACCAGGGCGTCATCGTCAGCTACGACATGGCGACACTCCTCAAGGCGCGCAAGGACAGGCTTTGCGGCAACGAGGCCGCCTGCAGCTACTTCTACAAGGAGGGCGGCGTCCCGTACGAGCCCGGCGAGCTGTTTGTGCAGCGCGACCTGGCCGAGACACTGGAGCGAATCGCCCGTTTCGGGCCCGACGGTTTCTACAAGGGCAAGACGGCCGCGCTGATCGCCGCCGACATGGCGGCGCACGGCGGCCTCGTCGACGAGGAATCGCTGGCTGCGTATGAGACCGTGGTCCGCGAGCCGCTGCGCGGCAACTATCGCGGCTACGAGATCATGTCGATGCCGCCGCCGAGCTCGGGCGGGGTACACCTGATCCAGATGCTGAATATCCTCGAGCACTTCCCGGTGCGCAAGCTGGGTGCGGGCAGTGCCGACAACGTTCACCTGCTCACCGAATCGGCACGGCTCGCGTACGCCGACCGCGCCGTGCACCTCGGCGACCCGGAGTTCCATGACGTTCCGGTCGAGTGGCTTACCAGCAAGCAATACGCGCGCCAGCTCGCGGACGGCATCGATTTGCAGCAGGCACGCGACTCGCGCGACGTCGGCGCCGGGACACCGCCGCCGGCGGAAAGCCCGGACACGACCCATTACTCGGTCATCGACAGCGACGGCAATATTGTCGCCGCGACCACGACGCTCAATTTCTCGTTCGGGGCCGCCGTCGCGGTATCGGGAGCGGGCTTTCTCATGAACAACGAGATGGACGACTTTGTTGCCAAACCCGGCGTGCCGAATGGCTACGGTCTGCTCGGCGGTGAGGCGAACGCCATCGCGCCGCTGAAGCGCCCGTTGAGCTCGATGACGCCGACCATTGTTTTCGACGAGGGCGAGGCGTGGTTTGCGATCGGCAGCCCGGGCGGCAGCCGTATCATCACCACGGTCCTGCAGGCGGTCGTCAACGTCATCGACCACGAGATGAATCTCGCCGAGGCCATCAACGCGCCGCGCATGCACCATCAGTGGATGCCCGATGTCCTGCAGCTCGAGAGCGGTTTCAGTCCCGACACGATAGGGATTCTGAAGCGGCGCGGTCACGACGTGAAGGCCGCCAGCTACTCGATGGGAAGCGTGCAGGCCGTCGGCATTCGTGACGGCTTCTTCGTCGGGGCATCGGACCTGCGTCGTCCGAATGCCGGGAGCCAGGGGCCCACGCGCGTGCCCGATCGTTGATGACGGGAACTATTTCCGAGATACAACGCCGCTACGCGCTCGCGATTCTCGCAATCGTCTACATGTTCAACTTCATCGACCGGCAGATCCTCGCGATCCTGCTGCCGGCGATTCGCGCGGAATTCGGCGTCTCCGACCTGTGGCTCGGTTTCCTCTCGGGCACCGCCTTCGCGCTGTTCTATATCGTTCTCGGCATACCGTTCGCGCGCTACGCCGACCGCCACAACCGCCGCAACCTCATCGCATTTGCGCTTGCGCTGTGGAGCGGCATGACGGCTTTGTGCGGCGCCGCCGCAAGCTTCGTGCAGCTCGCGCTCGCACGCATCGGCGTCGGCGTCGGCGAGGCCGGCTGCAGTCCGCCGGCTCATTCGATGATCGCCGATTTGTATCCGCCCGAGCAGCGCTCGACGGCGATGGGCGTGTACACGCTCGGCATATCCGCCGGCATCATGCTCGCGTTCATGCTCGGTGGCTGGGTCGTGCAGAACATCGGCTGGCGCGAAGCGTTCTATATCGTCGGCATTCCCGGCCTGCTGCTTGCTCTGGTCGTACGCTTTACCGTGACGGAGCCACGCCGCGGGCATTCCGAGGGCAGGGAAGCCGTCAGCGACCAGCCGGCCTTCCTGCCCACGATAAAATTCCTGGGGCGCCGGGCCTCGTTCATCCACATGGCGATCGGCGGCGGCCTGTCGTCCTATGTCGGGTATTCGGTCGTCAGTTTCCTGCCGAGTTTTCTCGTGCGCAGCTTCGCTATGCCCGCAGACCGGATCGGCCTCTACCTGGGCCTGATCGTCGGCGTCGTCGGCGGTGCGGGGTTTTTCTTAGGCGGATACATCGCCGATCACCTCGGCCGCACGGCGCATCGCCGAGCATTGCGCTTCATCGGGCTGGCCGTCCTGCTGTCGGCATTGCCCTATGCTGCGATGTTCCTGTCGGACTCCTGGCAGATCGCTTTGCTGTTCTTCCTGTTGCCGATGCTGATGGCCAACGTCTACCTCGCACCGGTGTTGTCGCAGGCGCAGAGCCTCGTGTCGCTGCGCATGCGTGCCATGGCCTCGGCCATCGCATTGCTGATCATCAACGTCATCGGACTCGCGCTCGGCCCGTTGCTGACCGGTCTCCTGAGCGACCTGCTCGAACCGCGTTTCGGCGAGGAGTCGATGCGCTACAGCCTGCTGCTCGTCACGAGTATCGTCCTGCCGTGGGCGGCGCTGCACTATACGCTTGCGGGGCGCACAATTGATGCGGACCTGACGAAAGCGAGCGCGCACGACTAATGGCTAGTCGAGGCTGCACCTGAGCTGATCAGGGATCGAGTTGAAGCCAGCCATTGTTCAAAGAGAGCGGTGAGACCAGGCTGCTTCCTTGCCAATACCAGCCGCTTGAGCGGCCGCTCTCGGTGTATGGTGTGGTTCTGCTAATGACCCTTT
>JABDQH010000016.1 GCA_013042375.1 Woeseiaceae bacterium | reverse complement strand
CCAACGAGACCCTCGAGCAGATCGAAGGTGCCTGGGTCAAGGAAATGAAGGTGACGGTCAAGAACGGCAAGGTCGACAAGTACCGCGTCGCCCTCAAAGTCACGTTCGTACTGCACTAATACCAGTTATTCGCCGTCGAGCTGACCGCAAGACGGCCCGTATCAACCAACAGAATCGGAGCAAGAAAATGACCAGGAAAATCGAAAGCATCGAGGGCATCGGACCGGCGTACGGTCAGGCATTGCGCGCCGCGGGCGTGCGTACCGTGGACGACCTGCTCGAGGCCGGTGCCACCAAGCAGGCACGCGCCGAGCTCGCCGGCAAGACCGGCATCAGCGAGCCCCGCGTACTCAAGTGCGTCAACATGGCGGACCTGTTCCGCATCAATGGCGTCGCGAGCCAGTACGCCGAGCTGCTCGAAGGCGCCGGCGTCGACACGGTCAAGGAACTCAAACACCGCAACGCGGAAAACCTCGCCGGGAAGATGACCGAGGTGAACGAGGCAAAAAACCTCGTGCGTCGCACGCCGTCTGTGAAAGTCATACAGGGTTGGATCTCGCAGGCCGGCAAGCTGCCTCCCAAGGTGACGTACTGAGGCGCACTTCGCAGGGCGATCCGACGGCGGCGCGGGAGGGCGTCGCCGTCACTTAACTCAAGGGGAAAGTGAACATGAATCTCGAGTCGTTTTATCAGTCGCTGCAGTCGACACTCGGCGATACGCTGCCGGGTCTGCTGGCCGCCGTTGGCATTCTCATCGTTGGCTGGTTCGTCGCAATGCTGCTGCGCGCCGGGACGCGCCGCGGGCTAAAGATGGCTCGCCTGAACGAGCGTATCGCCAGCAGTACGGACAGCGAGGTCAATGCGGAGTCCTGGGGTGCATCCGGCGTGTTCTGGATCGTCATGCTCCTGACGCTGATCGCGTTCTTCAACGTGCTCGATCTCGAGATCGTGTCGGCGCCGCTGCAGGCGCTGGTGACCAAGGTACTCGAATTCGGGCCGAGCCTGTTCGCAGCGGCCATCCTGGCGCTGCTCGCATGGGTCCTTGCGAGCCTGTTGCGTGGCCTTATCGGCGGCGCCCTCGCGAAAACCACCCTCGACGAGAAGATTTCCGAAGATGCGGAGATGAAGCCCGTCAGCCACAGTATCGGCGACGTCGTGTACTGGCTCGTCATCCTGCTGTTCCTGCCGGCCATCCTCGGCACGCTCAAGATGGAAGGCCTGCTCGTACCCGTGCAGGGGATGGTGGACAAGATCCTCGCCATGCTGCCGAACATCTTCGCGGCGGGCCTGATCGGCCTGGTCGGCTGGTTCGTGGCCCGGATCCTGCGCGACCTCGTCGAGAATCTGCTGGGCGCCGTCGGCTTCGACGGTCTCGGCGAAAAGGCCGGCCTGACCGGCAACGTCAGCCTGTCGAAACTGGCCGGGCTGCTCGTTTTCATCTTCGTGTTCGTGCCGGCGCTGATTGCCGCGCTCAACACGCTGCAGATCGAGGCCATCTCCGGGCCGGCGACCGACATGCTGGGCGCATTCATGGGGGCGATCCCGGATATCTTCGCGGCCATCATCATCCTCAGCGTTGCGGTCGTGCTCGCAAAGTTCATCTCGGGTCTCATCGCGAGCCTGCTCGAAGGACTCGGGGCCGACAGCCTGCCGGACAAACTCGGGCTGACTTCGGTGTCTGACAGCAAGTTCGCCCTGTCGAAGTTCGTCGGCCAGGTGGTCAGCTTTTTCATCATCCTGTTCGCCGCCGTCGAGGCCGCAAGCCAGCTCGGTTTCGTCCAGGTTTCGGACATCGCCTCGACCCTGATCGAGTTCGCCGGGCAGGTGCTGCTCGGGGGCGTGATACTGATCGCCGGGTTCTGGTTGTCGAACATCGCCCACGCAACGGTGCTGCGAGTCAGCGGCGATGACGCCGCGCCACTGGCCGGCATCCTGCGCGCCGCGATCATCGGCCTCGTCCTGGCAATGGGATTGCGCGCCATGGGCATCGCCGACGACATCGTCAACCTGGCGTTCGGGCTGGTTCTGGGCGCCGTCGCGGTTGCCTTCGCCCTGTCATTCGGCCTCGGCGGCCGTGAGGCGGCCGGTAAACAGATGGACTACTGGCTCACGAACCTGCGCAAAGAGAAGTAGGAGACACGCCGGTATTGCTATGCTTTGAGGAGCTGCGGGTACAAAGGATGATTGACGCGATGTATTGGAGTTCAACATGAGTCGGGACTCGAATCCCCCCCCTATAAATATCGCAGATCCTTTTGCCCGCGGGCTCCTCACCCGCTACCTCGAGCGCCGCAAGACCGACATCGAACAGCTGCGCAATGCGCTGGCGAGTAAGAACTACGCCACTATTGAGCGAACGGGACACAACCTGTTCGGCTCCGGCGCCGCCTACGGGCTCGACGCCATATCCACGCTCGGCGCCGATCTCGAGCGCGCGGCACAAGACAGCAATGACGAAGCCATCGCCAGTCTCGTCGAAGAACTCGAAGAATTCGTCAAGACAGTCGCCATCGCGTGACATAAGGGTGTGACGCAGGTCCGCTGGCCGACTGAGACAAGTTGCGCAGGCGAAACTGAGGCGGGCCGCTATAATGGTGGTGTTGGCGACACCTGTGCGAACAGCAACGGCCGGCGCGCGAGGGCAATAACAAGGGAGGAAGGTTGCGAGTCGCGATTGTCGAGGATGATCCGGACCAGGCGGAGATTGCTGCCCTTTGGCTGCAGGACGCCGGGTGCCGTGTCTTTTCGTTCCAGGACGCGCGCAGCTTCCTGCGGGCCGTGCGCCGGGACAGCTTCGACCTGTACCTGCTCGACTGGGTACTGCCGGACCTGAGTGGTGTCGAGGCGCTGGAGAAGGTTCGCAGCGAACTCGACGACCAGACGCCCGCGATCGTGGCCACCGTCAAGGACGCCGAGGAGGACGTGGTGCGCGCCCTGGAAGCCGGCGCGGATGACTACATCGTCAAACCGATGCGGCGCAATGAACTGATCGCGCGCGTCAACGCGATCCTGCGGCGCGTCATCCCGACTGCCGCCGCGGCCAAGCCCCTCGATATTGCGCCGTACGAGCTCGATTTGCCCAGTCACCGCGTCCTGTTGAACGGGGAAGCGGTGGATCTGACCAACCGCGAGTTCGCGCTCGCCGTACTTTTTTTTCACAATGTGGGCAAGATGATATCGCGCGACCACATTCTCGATGAGGTCTGGGGCATTGACGGCAAGGAACTCTCGACGCGCACCGTCGACACGCACGTCAGCCGTCTGCGCAAGAAACTGGCGCTGAAGGAACAGAACGGCTGGAAACTGAGCGCGATCTATCAGCACGGGTATCGCATCGAGAGACTAGACAGGAACGAGGCCGAGGCAGAGCAGGAGCACGCTGGAGAAACCCATGGCGAAGAAGACAAGTAACCGAGAGAAAGTGGCTGACCAACCTGTTGACGATAACGTCGACAAGATCCGCGAGATCCTGTTCGGCGGGACGATGCGTGATTACGAAACGCGCATCGCGCAACTCGAGCAACAACTCTCGAAGCGCATCGAGAAAGCCAGCGCTGACTTCGACAAGCAGCTCGAGCGCCTCAATACGCTTACCACGCGCGAACTCGACAAAGTCAGCGAGCGCCTGAAGGCGGAACGCAAAGCCAGGCTCGACGAGGGCAAGAGCGGCGCCCGCGAATTCAAGACGCTGTCCCAGGCCATGGACTCCCGCTTCGGCGAGGTCGAGGAGCGGCTGGATATCGAGGCCGAGGAGCTGCGCAATGGCCTGCACGAGCGCGGTCAGGAACTGGCGGCATTGATTGCCGAGACGCGTGACAGCCTGCAGGCGGCGCTCGACAGCGAGACGCGCGAGCTGACGGATTCAAAAGTCAGCCGCGACGATCTCGCCGAACTGCTGACGGGAATCGCGGCGCAGCTCAAGAAAGGCAGCAAGGCACGCAAGGGCTGATACCCGAGCGCTTCGCCATGAGTGACATCGACAGGCTCAAGGAACTGCTCTTCGGGGCGGAGAAGCAGGTCCTCGACTCCATAACGGAACGCGTCGAAAAGCGTGAGCTTCGATCCGCGGACGTGGCCGACGTGCTCGCAGAGTCCATCCATACCAGTCATCAGCAGGGCGGCGACCTGCGCGAGGCCCTGCGCAAGCCGGTCGGCGAGTGCCTGCGCGAAGAGTTCCATCACGATCCCCAGACCTATGGCGACGCGCTGTATCCGGTCATGGGCCCGGCCATCCGCAAGTCGATCATGCAGGCCCTGCGCTCGTTTTCACAGCAGATCAACGCGGCCGTCGAAAACAGCCTGACGCCGAAAGGATTGTCGTGGCGCTGGCAGGCGTGGCGCGCCGGCGTGCCGTTCGGCGACTTCATCGTGCAGAAGACCCTGCTGTATCGCGTCGAGCAGGCCTACCTGATCAGTCGTGAGAACGGGCTGCTGGTCGGACACGTGCAGCACGAGACCGCGAAGATCAAGGACAGCGACGCCGTTTCGGCGATGTTTACGGCGATCCAGGACTTCATCAAGGAGTCGTTTACACCTGATCGCACGGGGCGACTCGAGTCGGCGGACATGGGCGACTTCACGCTGTGGGCCGTGCACGGCCCGCATGCGCTGCTCGTCTGCGTCATTCGTGGCGTCCCGCCGCGCTCCCTGCGCGGCCGCTTGGCCGGTATCCTCGAGCGCATCCATTTCCGTTACGGCGACGCCATCCGCGATTACTCCGGCGATCCGTCGACCGTGCCCAACGTCGAGACTGAACTCGCGGCCTGCCTGCAGCTGCAGGAACACCAGGACGAAGACACATCGGCCAGGAAAGTGAACTGGCCGATTATGGTCCTCCTGTTGCTGCTGCTGGGCGCCGCCGTGTTCTTTGCGGCGAAGAACTGGTCGCGTGTACAGGAGCTCGATCGCCTGCGCACGGCGCTTGACGAAACGCCCGGCATCTACGTCACCGGGGTCGAGTCGAAGCGGGATACCATCACCGTCAAAGGGATGCGCGATCCGCTCGCGCCGCGGATTGCCGAAGTTGCCGATGCGCAGGGCATCACGGACAAAGGTATCGACGCGCAGATGGCCTCGTTCTATTCCCTGGACCCGCGCCTCGTCCTGCAGCGGGCCGAGAGCCGCTTCGGCACACCCGAAGGCGTCGACCTCGCGATCGACGGAACGCGTCTCGTCGTGACCGGCGCCGCCCCCCTCGACTGGCGAGCCGACGTCGAGGGCGGGCACCGCACTATCCCGGGCATCGACGCCGTCGAATTCAGGACGCCGCCGCCGGAAACGGTCAAGCCCGAATCTGCGCCCCCGGAGCCGGCCGTGGATCCCCGCGCAGCGTTGCTGCGGGAACTTGACGAACGCATCGAGTCGATGAGCCAACGCGTGTTCTATTTTTCCGGCGGAACCACGCTGCGCGATGACAGCAGCGCCGTAATGCCCGGCTATTTGGACGATTTGCTGGCACTCGAGATGGACCTTGCCGACCTCGGTCAGCAACTTGGCGTGACCATAACGGGATTCGTCGATGCCGTCGGGGGCAACGAGATCAACTCGGTCGTCGCGCCGCAACGTGCCGAGCGCATTGCCGGCATGCTGCGCGAACGCGGCCTGCAGGGTAACGTGCAAACGCAATCCCGCGTGCCGGCGGATGGCGACGACCTGACCGTCGACCCGTCCCTACGCCGCGTCCTGATCGAGCTGCAGCGAGGGGCCCTGCCCGCGCCGCAATGACCACGATCACAAGCAAAGTGTGCATCGTCGGCGACTTCGCCGTGGGCAAGACGAGCGTGGTCGAGCGCTTCGTAACCAACCAGTTCTCGGACAAGTACCTGACGACGGTGGGCGTCAAGATCGATACGAAGGAGATCGACCTGCCCGACACCGACGTCCGCCACAAGCTCGTGCTCTGGGATGTCGCGGGCAGCGACAGGTTCGGTGACAAGGAGTTCGCCTACCTGCGCGGTGCGGCGGGACTCGTGTTCGTCGCGGACGGGACCCGCTTTGGCACCGTGGACTCGGCGCTGCAGCTGCGGGGGCAGATCGACGAGCGCTACGGCCCGATTCCGTCGGTCATATTACTCAACAAGCACGACCTTGCCTCCGAATGGACGGTATCCGAAGAGCGAATCGGAGAGCTCGGGCTGGTCTTCGCCGACGTTTACCGCACGAGCGCGAAGACCGGTGAAGAAGTTGAGAGTGCCTTGCTTCGCCTTGCCTCGAGTATCGTCGAGACCACGCTTTCGGATGCCCCATGAAGCTGCCGCAAGTCGTCGTCGAGCATCTGCAAAGTGACTTCCTCGCCGAAACGCGGCCGTTCTGCGTGCTCATCGATGCCAATCACCGGGTCGTCGATACCTGGGGCGACGGCGAGTGGCTGGGCCTGGCCGGTCTGCCGGCAGGCACCGACCTGTTCGAATACGCGCCCTACCTGCTCGGCACGCTCGATGAAGGTCCCTTCAGGCTGAATTTCGTGTCGTCCCCGGCGGGCGCGGTGATGAACCTCGTCACGATCCCGCACAAGGACCAGCATTACGCCGTGTTCCTCGACGCGCGGCGCGCGCACGACGACTTGCAGAAAAAACAGCAGGTATCGAACGAGGCCGTGCTCCTGCAAGCCAACCAGCTCAAGCTGATTGCGCGGCAGCGCGACCTGATCGCCGAACTCGTCGAGGCCAAGGTCGAACTAAACCATCATCGGCGTGACATGGAGCGCACCAGCGCCGGCAAGACCCGCTTCATCGCGATGATGTCGCACGAATTCCGCACGCCGCTCGCATCGATCGTCAACTATTCGGACCTCGCGCTCGAAAAAGATTCGGGGCTCGAGGAGATGCGCAAGAGCATCGAGGCGATCTCGCGCTCGAGCCGCCACCTGACGTCCCTGGTCGACGCCATCCTCGACGAAGCACGGCTCGATGCGGGCCACGTGACGCTGCGTGAACGCGATTTCGACCTGCTCGAACTGCTCGACGATCTCTCGGCCATGATGGCGCCGCTCGCGGCAGAGAAAGGACTGTCCTACGCGACGCGTGTGGATGCGGACGTGCCGACACATATCCGGGCTGACGACGTTTGCCTGAGGCAGATCCTGATCAACCTGCTGGGCAACGCCGTCAAATTCACCGAGGAAGGCGGCATTCGCCTGTACATTTCATGCAGCGACGGGCGACTCGTCGCGTCGGTTGCCGACACGGGGCCGGGTATCAGTCTCGAAGACCAGGAACGCGTTTTTCGCGCTTTCGAGCGCGGCGGTAACCTCCAGAGTATCCGCAGCGGCGCCGGTCTCGGCCTGACGATAACCCTCGGCCTCGCGGAGCTGATGCGAGGCGAGATTTCACTCGATTCGACACCCGGCCTCGGATGCACGGTGACCGTCTACGTACCGATTGTCGCCGTCGACGACGTCGTCGAGAGCGAAGCACCGCTGCCCGTGCCGGACGCAAGCGTGTTCGCCGTGCAGGGCACGACCGTGTTGCTGTGTGACGATGACGAAGACATGGTGGCGCTGCTCGAGCACTACCTGCATCGCGCGGGCTATGCGCTGATCACGACGGAGTCCGGGGCCGAGGCCGTCGAAAAGGCAGCCGCCTACCAGCCGGATGCGGTCATCATGGACATCAACGTTCCCGGCCTGAGTGGGCTGGATGCCGCCCGGGAGCTGCGCGACAAGGACTACGCGGGACCCATCATTGCCCATACGGCCAGCAAGCTATCGGCCGAGGACCAGGCCACTTTCACACGCTATTTCCGCAAACCCGCAGCGATGAACGAGCTGCTCATGACGATCAAGTCGCTGACCTCGAACCACGCGGCCTGAGAGACGGCCTACGCGCCCAGCTGATCCGCCACCCATGCGCGCACGGACGCGAGCGCCGCATCGAGCTTGCTCGGATCGTTGCCGCCCGCCTGCGCGAAATCGGGCCGCCCGCCACCGCGACCGCCGACCTGCTCCGCAACCGGCTTGATCAGGTCTCCGGCGCGCAGTCTATCCGTGTTGTTCTTCGTGACGCCCGCGGCCAGGCGGACCTTGCCGTCTTCGACCGAACCCAGCACGACGACGCCGTTCTGCAGCTTGTCCTTGAAGCGGTCGACCGCGTCTCGCAGGGTCTTCGCGTCGGCGCCGTCCATGCGCGTCGCGAGCACCTTGATGCCGCCGACCTCCTCGACCGCCGCGCTGTGATCCGTCGCCTGGCCGCTGACGAGCGCCTGCTTCGCCGCGCCCAGTTCCTTTTCCAGTTCCTTCGTGCGCTTCAGCAGCTGCTCGACCTTGGCCATCGCCTGGTCGGGTGTACTGCGCAGCAGGGCCGCCACGTCGTTCAGCGTACGCTGGTTGGCATCGATCCAGTCCATCGCGCCTTTGCCGGTGACGGCTTCGATACGGCGTACGCCGGAGGCAACGCTGGTCTCATGCGTGATCTTGAACGCCCCGATGTCGCCCGTGCGCGCGGCGTGCGTGCCGCCGCAGAGCTCGACCGAGAAATCGCCCAGCCGTAGCACGCGCACCTTGTCGCCATACTTCTCGCCGAACAGGGCCATGGCGCCGGACTCGAGCGCATCGTCGTAGGACATGTGATCGGTCTGTGCCGCCGTGTTCTTGCGAATCTCGTCGTTGACGAGATCCTCGATCTCCTGCAGCTGCTCCACCGACACCGGCTCGTAGTGCGAAAAATCGAAGCGCAGGCGGTCGGGGGCGACCAGCGAACCTTTCTGGGTCACGTGATCGCCAAGCACCCGGCGCAATGCCGCATGCATCAGGTGCGTGGCCGTGTGATTGAGGCGAATGGCCTGGCGGCGGTCTGCATCGACGACCGCTTCGACGCTGTCGCCGACCGCGAGGGCGCCTTGCTCGACGGCGCCGAAATGGACGTTCGCATCGCCGCTCTTGTGCGTGTCGTCGACCCGAAACAGCTTGCCGTCATCGACGAGGATGCCGGTGTCGCCGATCTGGCCGCCCGACTCGGCGTAGAATGGCGTCGCCGCCAGCACGACCGCGCCGTCGTCGCCGTCGGCGAGTCGCTCGACGGACCGGCCGTCGCGGAACAGCGCGACGATCCTGGCGGCACCCTCCGTGCCCTCGTAACCCAGGAATTCCGTGGACGCGTCGATGCGAATCCCCTCACCATCGGTCGCGCCGAACTTGCTCGATGCACGCGCCCGTTCGCGCTGCCCTTCCATCGCAGCCTCGAAGCCCTGTTCGTCGACGCTTAGTCCGCGCTCGCGCGCGATGTCGGCGGTCAGGTCGAC
Organism: Woeseiaceae bacterium; assembly: GCA_013042375.1. Classification (GTDB taxonomy): domain Bacteria; phylum Pseudomonadota; class Gammaproteobacteria; order Steroidobacterales; family Woeseiaceae; genus UBA1847. The sequence goes on along the minus strand of JABDQH010000016.1, from coordinate 14,778 downwards.
CGGGAAGCCGTAAGTGTCGTACAGCTTGAAGACGACGTCACCCGGCAGCTGCTTGCCCTTCAGGCTGGCGATCGCGTCCTCGAGAATATCCATGCCCTGATCGAGGGTCTCGGCAAAGCGAGCCTCTTCCCTCGCCAATACCTTCTCGACATGCGCCCGCGACTTGACGAGCTCGGGATAGGCCTCACCCATCTCTGCGGCGAGCGGGGCGACGAGCTTGTGGAAGAATGCGTCGTCCATGCCGAGCTTCTTGCCGTGGCGAATGGCACGCCGAATGATACGGCGCAGCACATAGCCCCTGCCCTCGTTGCCGGGCAGCACACCGTCGACGACCAGGAACGCGCACGCGCGAATGTGGTCGGCGATGACGTTGAGCGAGCTTTGTCCCTCGTTCTTCACACCGAGAAGGTCCGCCGCCGCATCGATCAGGCTCGCGAACAGGTCGATCTCGTAGTTGCTGTGCACGCCCTGCATGACGGCGGCGATGCGCTCGAGCCCCATGCCGGTGTCGACAGACGGCGCGGGCAGCGGCGTGAGTTTGCCGTCGGGCCCGCGATCGAACTGCATGAAAACGAGATTCCATATCTCGACGTAGCGATCGCCGTCCTCGTCGGGCGATCCCGGCGGGCCGCCCGCAACGTCGGGGCCGTGATCGTAGAAGATCTCGCTGCACGGGCCGCAGGGACCCGTGTCGCCCATGGCCCAGAAATTGTCCTTCTCACCCATGCGCGTGAAGCGCTCGGGAGCCACCTTCATTTCCTTCAGCCAGATGTCGGCCGCCTCGTCGTCGTCGTTGAAGACCGTCACCCAGAGACGATCCTCGGGCAGCTCGAGCGTCCCGGTCAGGAACTCCCAGGCATACCGGATGGCCTCGCGCTTGAAATAATCGCCGAAGCTGAAATTGCCGAGCATCTCGAAGAACGTGTGGTGACGCGACGTGTAGCCGACGTTCTCGAGATCGTTGTGCTTGCCGCCCGCGCGCACACAGCGCTGTGACGTCGCGGCAGTCTTGTAGCTGCGCTTTTCGTCGCCGAGAAAGACGTCCTTGAACTGCACCATGCCCGCGTTGGTGAACAACAGCGTCGGGTCGTTGCCCGGCACGAGCGGAGCACTTGCCACCACCTCGTGCCCGTGGTCGCGGAAAAAGTCCAGGAAAGCCTGGCGAAGCTCGTTGCTCGTCATCGTCTTCATCGAAAATACATGAGGGCGCGGCGGCCCGTTTAAAGCCGGTAGTGTACGGCGTTTGGCCCCTACTATTAAGCCCGGGCCCTACCCGGCATCCGCGTCGATCGCGGCCCGGATGTGGTCGGACTCGAAGCCACGATACTGCAGGAAGCGCATCTGGCGCGCCTTTTCCTTGTAGTTCGCCGGCACCGCGCGGCCGAACTTCTTGACGCGTTCGTCCTTTGCCAGCGCGTACCAGTCGGCGCCCGCTGCCTCGAGAACGCCTTCTATCACGCCGTCCGGGATCCCGCGCTGCCCGAGGTCGGCGCGGATGCGCGCCGGGCCCTTGCCCTGGTTGATGCGCGACTGCACGAAGCTCTCGGCGAAGCGCGTGTCGCTCAGCAGGCCTTCGTCCGCGAGCCGCGCGAGCTGGTCATCGACGATCGTACGGACAAAACCCTTGTTAGCGAGCTTCTTCGCCAGTTCTTCGCGGCCGTGTTCGCGGCGCGCCAGCAGGTCCATCGCTTTCTTGCGAATCTCCTGCGCAGACGAAAAGCGATCTTCCTCCTGGTCGGGAAGAAGATCGCTGATTTCTTCGTGCAAGGATTTCATCTAGCTATGTGGGAGGGCCTTCAGGCCCGAACCTGCCTACGCCTCTGCGGCTTTCTCCGCCTCGTCGTCGGCCGGCGCCTCAAGCTCGGCCTTCGGCAACAGCTTCGCGCGAATCCTGGCCTCGATGTCGTCGGCCATCTCGGGGTGGGCCCTCAGGAACTCGCGCACGTTCTCCTTGCCCTGGCCGATGCGATCGTCGCCGTAGCTGTACCAGCTGCCGGCTTTGTCGACGATGCCGTGCAGCACGCCGAGATCGATGATTTCGCCGTGTCGCGAAATACCCTCGCCGTAGAGAATCTCGAACTCCGCCTGGCGGAACGGCGGCGCGACCTTGTTCTTGACGACCTTGACGCGCGTCTGGTTGCCGATGACCTCGTCACCCTTCTTGATCGCACCGATGCGGCGGATGTCGAGCCGCACCGAGGAATAGAACTTGAGCGCGTTGCCGCCCGTCGTCGTCTCGGGGCTGCCGAACATGACGCCGATCTTCATGCGGATCTGGTTGATAAAGATGACCATCGTATTGGAACGCTTGATGTTGGCCGTCAGTTTGCGCAGCGCCTGCGACATGAGGCGAGCCTGCAGCCCGACGTGCGAATCGCCCATCTCGCCCTCGATTTCGGCCTTCGGCGTCAGTGCCGCGACCGAGTCGATGACGACGACGTCGACGGCGCCGGAGCGCACCAGCATGTCCGTGATCTCGAGCGCCTGTTCACCCGTGTCGGGCTGCGACACCAGGAGCTCGTCGACATTGACGCCGAGTTTCTCGGCATAGGCCGGGTCGAGCGCATGTTCGGCATCGACAAACGCGGCGGTACCGCCCACCTTCTGCGCCTCGGCGACGACCTGCAGCGTCAGCGTCGTCTTGCCCGAGGATTCCGGACCGTAGATCTCGACGACACGGCCCCGCGGCAAGCCGCCGATACCGAGTGCGACGTCGAGGCCGATCGAACCCGTGGACACGGCTTCGATGTCCCTGGCCGCCTGGCCGTCCCCCATGCGCATGACCGAGCCTTTGCCGAACTGTTTTTCGATCTGCCCGAGGGCCTGCGCGAGTGCTTTCTTGCGATTTTCGTCCATTATTTGTGGTCCGTTTGATGCTGCCCGAGGGCGGTTTGGTGGGTACTGTGGATTTGCACAGTATTATTTCATGAAGGCCGCGTCAATAGTAGCTTTCAGCCGCTCGATAACCGGGCGATTTGCGCAGATTCTCCAAATCAGCTGCAAATCATTGTTTCAACGGCTCGTAGCGCACGCCCCCCGGCCCCGATACCGACTCCATGAGCTGGAATTCGGACCACTCCGTCAATTCCCGGTGTGTCAGTCTTTCGGTCGTAAACTGGCGCGCGTTGCGCGCGACCGTGATATGCGGCCGATAGACGCGCTCCTCGGGCCGCACGCCGAGAGCACTGATAACGCCATTGAGGCCGTCGACGACCGCCTGCATCTCGGGCGGGACCACGGACGCACACAGGGCCGCCACCCGCGGCCGGGGCCAGAACTCGAGGCGATCGAAGTTCACCCGGAACGGCGCGACCGGGACTTCGGCTGCGCGTTCGAGCAGGTAGCCAATGCGATTCGCCGGGAATGTCCCGATGAAGACGAGCGTAACGTGCCAGTTGCGCCGGTCGACCATGCGCCCTTCGACGGTCTTGGCGACCGAGTTGATGACATCCCGCAGATGGTCACGCTGCCGGTGATTGGGCCACAAGGCAAAAAACAGGCGTTTGGTGTCCATCAGGCAATACGCTCCAGCAGGCCCTGCATCGCGTGCGCCACGGTCAGCTCGCGAACGAGCTCCCGGTCGCCGTCGAAATTCTCGAGCCGCGTATCGACGAGCGCATCGGCGCCGTCGCGCACGGCCCAGGCGAACCAGACGGTGCCGACAGGCTTGTCGTCCGTGCCGCCGCCGGGTCCGGCGATGCCGCTGACCGCGACGGCGATGTCGGCGCCGCTCAGGTGCAGTACCCCGTCCGCCATTTCCTCGACAACCTCCTCGCTCACCGCACCGTGGCGGTCAATGGTCGCATTTTGCACGCCGAGGATCGACTCCTTGGCGCCGTTAGAGTAGCTGACGATGCCGTAAGCGAATACCGCCGAGCTGCCGGCGACGTCGGTGATGCTCTTGGCGATCCATCCGCCCGTGCACGACTCGGCCGTCGCGACGGCCTTGCCCGCTTCCGTGAGGTCGTGGACCACGGCCTCCGACAGTTTCCTTAAGGATTCGTAGTCAGCCATCTAGGAGCGACTCGTACAAGCTGATATGCCGATCCGCCATCCTAGCGATCGAGAACTCGTTTTGCATCCGTTCGCGACCCGCTGCGCCGAACGCTGCGCGCCGCTCATCGTCGTCCATGAGGCCTGCAATCGCGGCGCGCAGCGCAGCGGCGTCCTCGGCCGGCACCAGCAGGCCGGTCTCGCCGTGCACCACGGACTCGCGCAGGCCGCCCGCATCGCATCCGACGACGGCGACGCCGGCGGCCGCGGCCTTGAGCACCGCGACGCCCAGCCCTTCGGCCGAGGCCGGGTGGACCAACAGGTCGAAACAGCCGATGTAGTCATCGAGGTCCTCGCGAAACCCGGCGAATTGCACGATACCGCCGAGGCCGAGCGAGACGGCCTGGGCCCGTAACGCATTGCCTAGTTGGCCGTCGCCGAAAATCACGAGCCGCAGTCGCGCGTGCCTGTCCTTGAGATCCGCGACCGCCTGCAGCAGGAAGCGATGCCCCTTGCGTGCAATGAGCTGTCCCGCGGCCGCGATCGCAAACGCGTCATCGGGGATTGCGAACTCGCGCCGCAGTGCGCCGCACTCGGGCGCGGCGGCAAACGCGTCCGCGTCCACGGCGCTGCGGATGACCTCGATACGCGATGCTTCGATGCCGCGCCCTTCGAGCACGGCGGCGATTGCCGACGAGATGGCGATGACCTTGCGAAACGGCCGATAACGCAGCCCCGCCACGAGCCGCAATTCCGTGTTGTCGACGCGCCGCGACACAACGGCCGGCACGGCGGCGAAACTCGCCGCCAGCCCGCCGAGCACGTCGGCTCCCCTGCGGCTGTGGCAATGCACGAGAGCGGGCTTCTCTGCCTTGATGAACTGCGTGAGGCGATAGGCGAACGGCAGGTCCAGGTCGCCGGCACAGAAGAGATTGTGGACGCGGATGCCGTGGTCCCGGGCGACCGCGTCGATGCCGGAACCCGGCGGGCAGACGAGGATATTCTCGATACCTCGCGCCGCGAGCGCATCGATAAGGTAGATCACCTGCTGCGGGCCGCCCAAAAAATGGCGCCCGGTTTCCACATGCAGTATTTTCACACCCAGATGATATACGGTGCCAGTCACCTTATTTCCAGTCTAATGGTGACTGGCACCATAATAAGAACACGATGAAAGCCGAAGTCTCCGCCGTCCATACACCGATGATGCGCCAGTATCTCGCCATCAAGGCCGAGTACCCGGATATGCTCGTCTTCTACCGTATGGGTGACTTCTACGAGCTCTTCTACGACGACGCCAGGCGCGCGGCGTCCCTGCTCGACATCACGCTGACGGCGCGCGGCAAGTCGGCCGGCAACCCGATCCCGATGGCGGGCGTGCCTTACCATGCCGTCGAGGGCTATCTCGCCAAACTCGTGCGCAAGGGCGAGTCGGTCGCCATCTGCGAACAGATCGGCGACCCGGCGACGAGCAAGGGCCCGGTCGAGCGCAAGGTCACGCGCATTGTCACGCCGGGCACGCTGACCGACGAGGCGCTCCTGTCCGCGCGTCACGACAATGTCGTCGCGTCGGTGTTCGACAGCGGCGAAGGGCTCGGCATCGCCTGGCTCGACCTGTCGGCCGGCCGCTTTCGGCTGACCGAGGCGTCGGATCTCGAGGCGGCCTGCGGCGAGATTCAAAGACTGCGGCCGGCCGAGATCATCGTCGACGAAGACAGACCGCTTGAAGGCACTTTCGACGAAGACATGCGCGTCACGCGCAGGCCGCCCTGGCATTTCGAACTCGACAGCGCAACGCGGCTCCTGTGCGGCCAGTTCGGCACACGCGACCTCAGCGGCTTCGGCTGCGACCCGTTCCCGCGCGGCGTCGCCGCGGCCGGCGCGCTGCTGCAATACGTCACGGACACGCAGAAAACGGCGCTGCCGCACCTCACGTCGGTCAGCGTGCAGCTACGCGACGAAGCGCTGCTCATGGACGGGCCGACGCGGCGCAACCTCGAACTCGAGGAGTCCCTGAGCGGCCACGACCAGCACACGCTGGCCGGTGTCATGGACCGTTGCAGCACGGCGATGGGCAGCCGCCTGCTCAGGCGCTGGATCCAGCGGCCATTGCGCGACCCGGCGATCCTGCGCGGGCGCTACCAGGCGATCGAGGCGCTGCTTGCGGGCAGGCACGTCGACGCGCTGCAGGAGCAGCTCGCCGGCATCGGCGACGTCGAGCGCATCCTGGCGCGCGTGGCCCTGCGCTCGGCGCGACCCCGCGACCTGCGCGGGTTGTGCGACGCGCTCGGCCGACTGCCCGAACTGCGACGCGCCCCGGCGTCGATCGACTCGCCGCTGCTGGCGGAACTCGCAGAGCAGATCGGCGAGCATCGGGAACAATTTCGCCTGCTCGACAAGGCGATCATCGAGAGTCCGCCGATGCTGATCCGCGATGGCGGCGTGATCGCCCCCGATTACGATGACGAACTCGACGAGCTGCGCGGCATCGCCGGGAACGCCGACCAGTATCTCGTCGACCTCGAAAACCGCGAGCGCGAGCGGCTCGGCGTGTCGACGCTCAAGCTGGGCTACAACCGCGTGCACGGCTACTACATCGAGATTTCGAAGGCGCAGGCCGACAAGGCGCCGACCGAGTACGTGCGCCGCCAGACGCTTAAGAGCGCGGAACGTTACATCACGCCCGAGCTCAAGGAGTTCGAAGACAAGGTGCTCAGTGCACGCGAGCGGGCGCTGAGCCGCGAGAAGCACCTCTACGAGGAGCTCCTCGACAGGCTGCACGAGGTGCTCGGCGCCCTGCAGCTCTGCGCGTCGGGTCTCGCGGAACTCGACGTGCTGGCCTGTCTCGCCGAACGTGCCGACTCGCTGGGGCTGTCGAGGCCGGAACTGGGCGAGTCGCCCTGCATCGAGATCGACGGCGGCCGCCACATCGTCGTCGAGCAGGTCATCGATGCGCCGTTCATCGCGAACGACCTCGTCCTCGGGGACGAGCGGCGGCTGCTGGTCATCACCGGACCGAACATGGGCGGCAAGTCGACCTACATGCGCCAGTCGGCACTCATCGTCATCCTGGCCCATATCGGCAGCTTCGTGCCGGCGGACCGGCTGCGCATCGGGCCGATCGATCGCATCTTCACGCGCATCGGCGCCTCCGACGACCTTGCGGGCGGCCGCTCGACCTTCATGGTCGAGATGACCGAAGCCGCGACGATTCTCAATAATGCGACCGAATACAGCCTCGTGCTCATGGACGAGATCGGGCGCGGCACGAGCACCTTCGACGGGCTGTCGCTCGCATGGGCCGCCGCGCACCACATGGGCGAGAAGACACGGGCGTTCACGCTGTTCGCCACGCACTACTTCGAGCTGACCGCACTCGCGCAGGAACTGCCCGCCTGCGGCAACGTGCACCTCGATGCCACGGAGCACGACGGGCAGCTCGTGTTCCTGCACGCGGTCAAGCCCGGTCCCGCCAACCAGAGCTATGGCCTGCAGGTCGCGTCGCTCGCGGGCGTCCCGAAAGAGGTCATCAAGCGGGCGCGCACTTACCTGCGGCAGCTCGAGGACCAGCGCAGCCGCGCAGACAACGCGCTGCAGCAGGGCTTCGATTTCTCCGAGCCCGAGCCGGCCCACGACAGCGCATTGCGCGCGGCCGTCGATGCGCTCAATCCCGATTCCATGACGCCGCGCGAGGCGCTCGACAGACTCTACGAACTGAAGAAACTCGATGAAGATTAGACTCCTTGCACTGAGTGCCGTGCTGACTCTCGCGGCTTGTAATTCACCGCCACCGGCACCCTCGCAGGACCTCGGCGAGCTTGCCAACGAATACCTGTTCCTCGAGCTGTCGATGGGGCTGCACGACGAGGCGCACGTCGACGCCTACTTCGGACCCGAGGCGTTCCGGGACGCCGCCGAGTCCGAGGCGATGTCGCTGGACGACATCCGGCTGGCCGCCGGCGACCTCAAGGGCCGGCTCGCCGCCATCGACGCGGGCGACGACACGATGCTGGCGCTGCGCATCGAGGGCCTCATCGGGCGCCTGGTCGCCCTCGACACGCGCATCGCGATCAACAAGGACGAATTTCTCGACTTCGACGAGGAGTCCCTGGCGTTGTTCGGCTCACAGGCTCCCGAGTACGATGCCGCGCACTTCCGGGCCATTCTCGACGACATCGACGCGTTGCTCCCGGGCGATGGCCCCTTGAGCAAACGTGTCGAGGCGTTCAACGACCAGTTCGCGATTCCGCTCGACAAGCTGCCGGCCGTCTTCGAGGCGGCCATGGCGGAGTGCCGCAGGCGAACGCTCGACTACATCGACTTGCCCGACGGCGAGTCGTTCACGATCGAGTACGTCAACGACAAGCCGTGGTCGGGCTACAACTGGTACCAGGGCGATGCGCAGAGCCTGATCCAGGTGAATACCGACTTCCCGATCTACATCAGTCGCGCCGTGGACCTCGGCTGCCATGAAGGTTACCCGGGACACCATACGTTCAACGCGCTGCTCGAGGAGAACCTCGTGGGCGGCGAGGGCTGGATCGAATACTCGCTGTACCCGCTGTTCAGCCCGCAGTCGTTGATTGCCGAGGGCAGCGGCAACTACGGCATCGATCTCGCGTTCCCGGGCGACGAACGCGTCACGTTCGAGAAAGAAGTCCTGTTCCCGCTGGCCGGCCTCGACGCGGCGAACGCCGATACCTACTACGCGCTCGCGGAGCTGCTGGCGCGGCTGAATTTCGCGGGTAACGAAGCGGCGCGCGGCTACCTGAACGGCGAGATGACGCGCGAGGAAGCGGCACAGTGGCTGCAGGACTTTGCGATGGCGCGCGCAGACCGGTCCTTGCAGCGTACCCGCTTTTTCGACGCCTATCGCAGCTATGTCATCAACTACAACCACGGCAAGGCCATGGTTGCTGACTACGTCGAGGCGGGCGATGCCGATATCGACCAGCGCTGGACGCGCTTCGAGAAGCTGCTCTCCTCGCCGCTGCAGCCCAGGCACCTCCAAGAGCGAAAATAAGGTGCCAGTCACCGTATTCCTGAAAGCAATAGGGTGACTGGCACCTTTATGCCCGTATTCGACCACGCGTTCTTCTTTGTCCTGACCGTCGCCTACCCGGCTGCCAGCTTCTTCAGTTACCGCCGGCTGTTGCGCCGCATCGCGGCCGGCGAAACCGTGAGGCCCACCGAAATCTACCGGTCGACGATGATTGGGCACTGGGCCTTGTTCGGCCTCCTGCTCATTCTCTGGCTGGTCAACGACCGTCCGTTCGCGGCGCTCGGATTCACGCGGGATATCGGCGCCGGATTCCTCATTGGACTGGCGCTGACCGTTGTCATGCTCATCGTAGTGATGCGGAACTATGGCGGACTCGACGACGCGAGCGAGAAGACGCGTGACGCCATTCGCCGGCAATTAGCCGAGCTCGTCATCCTGATGCCGCGAGACAGAAGGGAGCTCAGGGAGTTTTATGGCCTGTCTGTCACGGCCGGCATCGTCGAGGAAACCATGTGGCGCGGTTACATGTTCTGGTATCTCGGCCACGTGATGCCGCTGTGGGCAGCCGCACTCATCAGCACGGTGCTGTTCGGCCTGAGCCATGCGTACCAGGGGCCGAGGAACATCCCGATGGTCGCGCTCGCAGGCGCGGTATTCGCGGCGCTCTACCTGCTCACCGGCTCGATCTGGCTGCCCATGCTCCTGCATGCGGTATTCGACGCCGTTCAGGGTCGAGCGGTCTACAAGGCCCTTGCGAAAGAAGCGCCTCCAGCGGAGCAACCTCGCTCGGGCGAGCGCGCCTGAGCACGCTTATTCCGTGCGTGGCGCCCTGAGCCGGATCCCGGTCTCTTTGAGCTGCTCGGCCGAGACTTCGCCGGGCGCGTTGGTCAGCAGGCAGCTCGCGGTCTGCGTCTTCGGGAAGGCGATGACGTCGCGGATGCTCTGCGCGCCGGCCATGAGCATGACGATGCGGTCGAGGCCGAACGCAATGCCGCCATGCGGCGGACAACCGTACTGCAGAGCCGTCAGCAGGAAGCCGAACTTCTCCTCGGCCTCTTCCTCCGAGATGTCGAGCAGATCGAAGACCGCGGCCTGGATGTCCTGGTCATGAATACGAATCGAGCCGCCGCCGATCTCCGAGCCGTTGAGCACCATGTCGTAGGCGCGTGACAGCGCCGCGCCCGGGTCGGCCTTGAGCGCGTCGGCATCGAGAACCGAAGGCGACGTAAACGGGTGATGCAACGACGTCCAGCGCTTGCTCTGCCGGTCCTTCTCGAACATCGGGAAGTCCAGCACCCAGAGCGGCTGCCAGCCGTCGGCGATCATGCCGCGATCCTCACCGACCTTGACGCGCAGCTCGCCGAGCGCGTCGTTGACGATGCGCGCGTTGTCGGCGCCGAAGAAGATGAGGTCGCCGCTGTTCGCGCCCGTGCGCTCGAGCACGCCTGCCACCACCGCGTCGGGCATGAACTTGAGGATCGGCGACTGCAGGCCGTCGACACCGGCATCGACGTCATTGACCTTGATGTAAGCGAGACCGCGCGCGCCGTAGCGGGCGACGAACTTGGTGTAGTCATCGATGATCTTGCGACTCATCTCGGCGCCGCCCGGTACGCACAACGCCGCGACGCGCCCCTCGGGGTCGGCCGCCGGCCCGGCGAAAACCTTGAAATCGACGTCGGCCATGAGGTCCGAGACTTCGACGAGTTCGAGATCGATCCTGAGGTCCGGCTTGTCCGATCCGTAGCGCCGCATCGCTTCCGAGTACGACATGCGCGGGAACGGGTCCGGCAGCTCGACGTCGAGCGTCTCCCTGAAGACGAAGCGCATCAGCTCTTCCATCGTGGTTGTGATGTCGGACTCGTCGATGAAGCTCATCTCGATGTCGAGCTGCGTGAATTCGGGCTGGCGGTCGGCGCGCAGGTCCTCGTCGCGGAAACAGCGCACGATCTGGTAGTAACGATCGAGTCCCGACATCATGAGCAGCTGCTTGAAGATCTGCGGCGACTGCGGCAGCGCGAAGAACCTGCCCGGGTTGGTGCGGCTGGGCACGATGTAGTCGCGCGCACCCTCGGGCGTGGCGCGCGTCAGCATCGGCGTTTCGACATCGACGAAGCCGTGCTTGTCGAGGAAGTCGCGCATGGCCCTGGTGACACGATGGCGCAGCATGAGATTGCCAAGCATGTTGTCACGCCTCAGGTCGAGGTAGCGATACTTGAGGCGGATGTCCTCGTTGGCCTGCTCGTCATGGTGAAACGGCGGCGTCTCGGCCGGGTTGAGCGTTTCGAGTTCGTGGGCGAGGACCTCGACCTGGCCCGTGCGCATCTTCGGGTTGACCGTGCCCTCGGGTCGCGGACGAACGAGCCCCTTCACCTTGAGGACGTATTCGGAGCGAATGCGCTCGGCCTCGGCGAAAATCTCGGGCCGGTCCGGGTCGAAGACGACCTGCAGCAGGCCCTCCCGATCCCTGAGATCGATGAAGATAACGCCGCCGTGGTCGCGCCTGCGATGAACCCAGCCGCACACCTCGATTTCCTGGCCGACGAGGGACTCGTCGATCTCGCCGCAATAGTGACTACGCATCATGATTTTTCGGGAAAAACCCTTGGAAAAGGACGCGGAATGGTACGGCGTGGGGCCACGAGGCGCAACCTGCCGAAAATGGGGTCAGACCTTTTTCACAAACGTGATTGTTAAAAAGGTCTGACCCCATTTTTCAGGCCGCCTGCAGACGGACGATCAGGCGCCGTCTTTGAACGGCAGTTCGGCGGTCTGTTCCCTGCGCCATTGCGGCACCACGACGCCGAGTGATATCACCATCTTGAGGGCTTCGTCGACGGTCATATCGAGTACGCGGACTTCCTTGCGCGGCACCATGATGACAAAGCCCGAGGTCGGGTTTGGGGTCGTCGGTACGAAGCAACACACGACGTCCTCGCCAGTCTTCTCCTGCACCTCACCGAGCTCCGAAGAGGTCTGGAACGCGAGGCAATAGATGCCCTTGCGCGGGTATTCGATGAGCAGCACGTTCTTGAACGAGTCGTTGCCGTCCGAGAATACGATCTCCGCAAAGTTCTTGGCGCCGCCGTAAATCGAACGCACGATCGGGATGCGGCGCATCAGCGACTCCCAGCCGCCGACGACGTGGCGGCCTACGAAGTTGGCCGCGAGCGCGCCCGTGAGAAACAGCACGATGATCGTCAGGATGACGCCGAGACCCGGAATGTGAAACCCGAGGAGCTCGTCCGGCTGGTACTGGCGCGGCAGGACGGCCAGCGTCTTGTCCATGACGTTCACGGCAAAGCGCAGCAACAGGAACGTCACGCCCAGCGGTACCCAGACCAGGATACCGGCGACGAGGTAGCGGCGGATGCGCTTCATAAAGGGCGTCCTCAATCCGTTTTCGCCTTGCTACCTGACGCCGATTCCGGCGGCTTGGACGCGGCCGCCGGCTTGCCGTCGCCCTTCGTGTCCTTTTTGCCGGCAGCCTTGTCGCCCGAGTCGCCGTGCAGGTTGCGCTTGTCACCGGTCTTGAAATCGGTCTCGTACCAGCCCTTGCCCTTGAGCCGGAACTTCGGCGCCGACAGCTGCTTCTGCAGGGCCGCGTCGCCGCAATCGGGGCAGTCGACCAGCGGCTCGTCGCTGATCTTCTGCAGCGCATCGAAGCTGTGTTCGCAGCTCCGGCAAACGTATCCGTAGATCGGCATTTCAATCTCTCCCCGCCACCAATTATGCCGCGTTTCTGAACTCCAGCCGATCCTCGTCCACGCCGACCTCGATGACGTCCCCGGGATTGAAACGGCCCTGCAGGATCTCCTGCGCGAGCGGGTTCTCGACCTGCTGCTGGATCGCGCGCTTCAGCGGCCGTGCACCATACACGGGATCGAAGCCGGCGTCAGCCAGCTTGTCGCGCGCGGCATCGGAAAGGTGAATGCGAATATCGCGGTCTGCGAGGCGCTGGTGCAGGTAGCCGAGCTGGATGTCGACGATCCTGCGAATGTGCTCGCGGCCGAGCGGGTGGAACACGACGAGATCGTCGATGCGATTGACGAACTCGGGCCGGAAATGCGTGCCGACGACGTCCATGACCGCGTTCTTCATCGCATCGTAATTCTCTTCGCCCGCCATCTCCTGGATCAGGTTGGAGCCGAGATTCGAGGTCATGACGATGACCGCGTTGCGAAAATCGACCGTGCGCCCGTGACCGTCGGTCAGGCGACCGTCGTCGAGCACCTGCAACAGCACGTTGAATACATCGGGATGCGCCTTCTCGACCTCGTCGAGCAGAATGACCGAATACGGCCGGCGCCGCACGGCCTCGGTCAGGTAACCGCCCTCCTCGTAGCCGACGTAACCGGGAGGCGCGCCGATCAGGCGGGCCACCGAGTGCTTCTCCATGAACTCGGACATGTCGAGGCGCACCATCGCCTCGTCGGTATCGAACAGGAATTCCGCCAGCGCCTTGGTCAACTCGGTCTTGCCGACGCCCGTGGGCCCGAGGAACAGGAACGAACCGATCGGGCGGCGCGGATCCGACAGGCCGGCCCGCGAACGCCGGATCGCGTTCGCAACGACGGTCACGGCCTCGTCCTGGCCGACGACGCGCTGCTGGATGACAGCCTCCATCTGCAGGAGTTTTTCCTTCTCGCCCTCGAGCATCTTGGCGACCGGGATGCCGGTCCACTTGGACACGATCTCGGCGACTTCCTCCTCGGTGACGTTGTTCCTCAAGAGCGTTGTTTCGCGGTTCTCGGCCTGCGACGCCTCTCCGAGCCGCTTCTCGAGCTCCGGGATGCGCCCGTACTGCAGCTCGGACATGCGTGCGAGGTCGTTGGCGCGATGCGCGGTCTCGAGCTCGAGGCGCGCGCGCTCGAGTTCTTCCTTGATGTGAGTGGTCCCCTGCATCGCGGCCTTCTCGGCCTTCCAGACTTCCTCGAGATCGGCGAACTCTCTCTCGAGACCGCCGAGTTTCTCGTCGAGCTCGCCGAGGCGCTTGGTCGAGGCCTCGTCGGTTTCCTTCTTCAGCGCTTCACGCTCGATCTTGAACTGGATGATGCGGCGCTCGAGCTTGTCCATCGCCTCGGGCTTCGAATCGATCTCGATGCGGATGCGCGACGCGGCCTCGTCGATCAGGTCGATGGCCTTGTCCGGGAGCTGGCGGTCGCTGATGTAGCGATGCGACAGCATTGCCGCAGCGACGATCGCGGGATCCGTGATCTCGACGCCGTGGTGCACCTCATAGCGTTCCTTGAGGCCGCGCAGGATCGCGATCGTGTCCTCGACACTCGGCTCCTCGATCAGCACCTTCTGGAAACGTCGCTCCAGGGCCGCGTCTTTTTCCACGTACTGGCGATACTCGTCGAGCGTCGTCGCGCCGACACAGTGCAGCTCGCCGCGGGCGAGCGCCGGCTTGAGCATGTTACCCGCGTCCATCGAGCCTTCGGCCTTGCCGGCACCGACCATAGTGTGCAGCTCGTCGATAAACAGGATGACCTGGCCCTCCTGCTTGGCAAGATCGTTGAGCACGCCCTTGAGGCGTTCCTCGAACTCACCGCGGAACTTGGCGCCCGCAATCAGTGCGCCCATGTCGAGCGACAGGATGCGTTTGCCGCGCAGGCCTTCGGGTATTTCGTTGTTGACGATACGCTGCGCGAGACCCTCGACGATCGCGGTCTTGCCGACGCCGGGCTCGCCGATCAGTACCGGGTTGTTCTTCGTGCGCCGCTGCAGGATCTGGATCGTGCGACGGATTTCATCGTCGCGGCCGATGATCGGATTAAGCT
>JABDQH010000110.1 GCA_013042375.1 Woeseiaceae bacterium | reverse complement strand
GTCGATCTCGCGTTTGAGATCGGTCCTGTTTTCCGTAACGATCCGCTCGAGAACGCGTATGCGTTCCTCGAGTTCTTCGATGTGAGCGAGCGTCTCGTCGAGTTCCGGATCCTGGTTCTTTTCCCGGTTTTTCATCTTCAGGTACTTCTGGATGGTGTCTGCCGTGAACACGATCGCGACGATACAGACGACATAGAACAGTGTGTTCATTGACGATTCCTATGCTGTTTAATCAAAGTCTGCGAAATTCCTCGTCGAGTTCGTACCGCGACGATGTTACGTATTTTTCTATGCGCGCGAGGCGTTCGTCGAGACCTTTATAGCGTTCCCGGATCTCGCCAGCCGTGGGGCGCGCCCTGAGGATCTCCTCACGCAATGCATCTTTGCGCCGCTCCTCGTACATTCCTTCGTCGTACATCCTCGGGGACGAAGCAGGCACCAGCAGCACGATAGCCAGGTAGGCGATCAGGGCAAAGGGAAACGCGCACAGGAAAGCGATCACGCACAGGAACCGCAGAACCTTGAGATTGACTCCCAGGTAACTTGCGAGGCCCGCGCAGACACCGCCGAGAACGGCGCGGTCCGCATCGCGGTAGAAACGACGCCCCGATGTCCTCGTGTACGTGCTCATGGATGCCTCCATTCGTCGCGGCGGTGAAGCCGCCAGAAATCATACTCATTGCGCGTGCCCGAGTAGCGCAAAGGCTTTTCGCGCACCAGCAGCGTCATGCCGAGGTATACGGCCGCTGTCAGCCAGAAGAACAGCAAGAGGCTGACGACCGCGATGACCCGCACCATGCCGAGGTTCAGGTTGAACTGGTCGGCGATGCCGGCGCATACCCCGAATACCCAGCCGTTTTCGCGATCACGATACATTTATTCTGCCTCCGCGTTCCGTTCTGCCGCGACCCGCGCCTTCAGCGCATCCAGCTCCTTCTTGACCACCTCCTCGGCCTCGAGACCCGCAAACTCGTGATTGAGGTCCTTCGGCAGGCCGAGATCATAGGCTTCGACGCGTCCCTCGACATCGTCGATACGACGCGTGTACGCCTCGAATCGCAGCATGGCGTCGTCGATCTTATAGTCGTGGATTTTCTTGCGCGCGGCCAGGCGGCTGCTCGCCGTCTTGTGGCGCGCCAGCAGGGCTTTTTGCCTCGTCTTGGCGTCATCGAGCTTGGCCTCGAGCCGGGCAATGTCCTCGTTGAGCTTGGTCAATCCCTCGTCGACGGCGACGTAGTCCTCCTTGAGGACGTCGACCGCCGTCTTGACACGCGACTTCTCGACCAGCGCCGCCTTGGCCAGATCTTCGCGCCCCTTGCGCATGGCCAATTCGGCCTTGTCGTCCCAGTCGTCCTTCTCGCGGTCAAGTGTCTCGATCTTGCGATTCAGGTCCTTCTTGTCGGCGATCGAACGCGCCGCCGCCGAACGTACCTCGACCAGCGTGTCTTCCATCTCCTGGATCATCAGGCGGACGATCTTCTCGGGATCCTCGGCTTTGTCGAGAATGGCGTT
Organism: Woeseiaceae bacterium; assembly: GCA_013042375.1. GTDB lineage: Bacteria > Pseudomonadota > Gammaproteobacteria > Steroidobacterales > Woeseiaceae > UBA1847. The sequence goes on along the minus strand of JABDQH010000110.1, from coordinate 46,384 downwards.
GATATTGGAGTTCACGATGTCGCTGAATCTCGTGAAAATACCCATGGTTTTCCCTCTATTCGCTTGAAACCTGTTTGTATTACTGCAGCTTCCGTGCCAACCGGGACATAAATTCGTAACTCGCTGTAAATAAGAGAGATAATCCGATAGAGGGGCTCGACTCGAGGGTGCACGATATGGTTTGTTTCGCCACTTAGTCGCTAATTTTGCTAAGTTGTGGCCTAATTAGCCAATGGCCGTATCGCCCGAATCCCAACCCATCATCGGCGAAGCCCCGGCGTTTCTCGAAATGCTCGAACACGTCTCGCGCGCGGCACCGTTGTCGAAGCCCGTACTCGTCGTCGGTGAACGCGGCACGGGCAAGGAGCTGATCGCATCAAGGCTGCACTTCCTGTCCGAGCGCTGGGAGCAGCCCGTCGTCAAGGTCAACTGCGCGGCGCTGACAGAGTCGATCCTCGAGTCCGAATTGTTCGGGCACGAGGCCGGCGCATTCACGGGAGCGGCACGAACGCACATCGGACACTTCGAGCGCGCCGACGGCGGCACGCTGATTCTCGACGAACTGGCCACGATCTCACTGCGCATGCAGGAGAAGATCCTGCGCACGATCGAGTACGGGGAAATCCAGCGGGTCGGTGGCAACGAAATCTTGCGCGTCGACGTTCGAATCGTCGGCTCAACCAATGCCGACCTGCAGGCGCTCGCGGTCGACGGGCGTTTCCGCAACGACCTGCTCGACCGCCTCGCCTTCGACGTCATTACGGTGCCGCCGCTGCGTGAGCGCGTCGAGGACATCCTGCCGCTTGCGCACGCGTTTGCGATCAACATGGCGAGCGAGCTGCACTGGAGCCTGTTCCCGGGCTTCAGTGCACGAGCGACGTCTGCTCTGCTCAGGCATGACTGGCCCGGGAACGTGCGTGAGCTCAAGTTCGCCGTCGAGCGCTCGGTCTACCGGGCGATGAGCGCCGAGAAACCTATGGCAGACATCGTTTTCGATGCGTTCGACTCACCATACAAGCTTGCCGCGCCGGCGGGTGTATCGCAGCCGAGACCGCGGCGCCGCAAGGCACCGCTGTTGCCAACGGACCTTAAGCAGCGGCTGATCGATACCGAGGTCGACCTGATCGAGGCTGCACTGGAGAAAGCACGCTTCAACCAGCGGATGGCCGCGGACCTCCTGGGACTGAGCTACCACCAGTTTCGCGGCAAACTGCGCAAGTTCGATATTCGCAGCAAGCCGGGGCAGGCCTGAGACCCGGGGGGCCGGAGTCAGCTTTCGTCGCGGTAGCGGCGCACGTATATGGCGGCCGTCACAAGCAGGCCGCAGACGATGATGCCCAGCCAGGTATCCGGGCTGGTCAGGAACTTGACCGGGTCGAGGTGCGACAGGAGGCTGACCATCTCGTCTCTGACCTGAAGCCTGTCCTCGTCGAAGAAGCGCTCGAGATCAATGTCCGCGAAAACCGGGATCTTCGCGCCGCGGCCCCAGACCGCCTCGGCGAAATGCCCGCTGCGCAGGAAGATGCCCTCGATCATCGGTATCAGGACAAGCGGCAGGAATCCCATCAACAACGGCGCGCGCTTGGTGAATGCCGACACGAACAGGAACCAGCCGACGAACGGCGACATCCAGATCGCAATGGCGTACAGCACGACGAGCGTCGCCAGCCAGTTGTCGATAAGCGGCACGGAGCCCCAGATCATGACGCCGGCATCTCCGCCCTTCGACGATACCCACAGGCTCGTCACGATCAGGTTGACGATATGCGTGACGACGATACCCGCGAAGGCGACGGCCGGAATCACGAGGATCGCCGTCAGCAGTTTCGATACGACGGTCTCGGCATCGGTCACCGGAAGCGAACGCCAGAACAGGATGCTTTTGTCCTTGCGCTCGGCGTAGAGCGCGTCGAGTGCATAGAAGATCGTCAGGACGCCGAGCCCGAGCAGGAAAAGCCACGAAGAGCCAACGAAGAAACCCGTGAGGATAGCCCGACGTTCGGTGTCCCCGGCCACGTTCTGGGCCCCGAAAATCACGAGGTCGAGCTGCTGATGGAACTCGCCGGCGAACATCAGCGTCGTCAGCGTACCGAGCGTCACGATCGAGGCGATGACGAGCGGCGTAACGAAGATGGAACGATGCTCCCAGAGTTCGCGCCGGATCAGGGCGATGTAATGACCAATCATCGGCGCGCCTCCTTGATCTTCGCGACAAACAGGTCGGCGACCGAGGGAATGCGTATCTCGCCGAAACCCTCGAGATGCTCGCGGCTCACGCCTTCAAACAGCATCACGGACTTGCCGAACATCTCCGCTTCGGCGACAGGTCCGAGCCCTCGCGCTTTCTGCGCGTTCTCACCCGACGTCATGACCTCGATATAGGTCTCGCCGAGCTCGTCCATGGTCGAATCGAGCAGAATCTTGCCGTCGTTGATGAACATGATGTCCGTCAACAGGTTTTCGATTTCTTCGACCTGGTGCGTCGTGATCAGGATCGTGCGCTCCTCGTCGAAATAGTCGTTCAGCAGGTTGGCATAGAACTCCTTGCGAAACAGGATGTCGAGTCCCAGCGTCGGCTCGTCTAGCACGAGCAGCTTCGCATCGATGGCCATGATGATCGACAGGTGCAGCTGCGTCACCATGCCCTTGGACAATTCCTTCACCTTGGCGCCGGGCTGTACCTTGGTCTGTTTCAGGAGCTCCTCAGCCCTCGAGCGTGTGAAGTTGGGGTGAATGGCCTCGACGAAGTCGAGCGCCTGCGACACCTTGATCCAGCGCGGCAGCACGGCCACGTCGGCGATGAAGCAAATCTGTTGCATGAGCTTCTTGCGCTGCCTGAACGGGTCGAGCCCGAGCACCGACAGATCGCCGTCGCACTCGGTCAGGCCGAGCAAGGCCTTGAGCAGCGTCGTCTTGCCGGCGCCGTTGGGGCCGATCAGTCCGAGGATGCGGCCCTTTTCAATGTCAAAGCTGACGTTGTCGACGGCGCGCACGGCACCGAAGTGCTTCGACACGCCACTCGCGGTGACCAGGCTAGTCATTGTTCTTGTCTCCTGCGGCCTTACTGACTGGCGATTCCAGAAGTTGCACGGGATCGAGCCCGAGCCGCTCGATCGTCGCGCGGACCTTGGGCCATTCTTTGTTGAGGAAGCGCTCGCGCTCATCCTTGAGGAGCTGCGTGCGAGCACCGTCATTGACGAACATGCCGCGCCCGCGTTTCTTCTCGACGAGGCCCTCGTCGACGAGTTCCTGGTATCCCTTCAGCACGGTCAGCGGATTGAGCCGGTACTCGGCCGCGACATTGCGAACCGACGGCAGCGCGTCGCCGTCGGCGAGTACGCCCTCGAGAATCATCGCCACGACGCGGTCCCGCAGCTGACGATAGATCGGCTGGTCTTCATTCCACTTAGGATCCATGGGCCTCCTTACTCACCGTGCATACGGGCGTGACTGATCTCGGCAGAATCCCTCGAAGTCGACGCCTGCTGCTCGACCGGCGCGTAAAGCTGCCCCGATACGAGCGCGGCGAGCAGCAGGAACATGACAAGAAAGCTAATAAATTCATTAATATACGGAGTCGATTTGTTCATTCTTCCTCTCCCGGACCGACCGGGGCTCCCTGTTCTGGGGTCTAGTGCATTGGTGTTATAGTCAACTATAACACTAAGATCTCGAATTGCAAGCCCTGCCCGTCGATATTTCTAACCCGCATACGTCGACAGCCGCGTTTACAGGGAAAAGGGCAGCCACACAGGTGCCGATGACCGCCACCGCCGAGACAGCGAAAGAGCCTGCGACGTCCCTTTGCAGGGCCGGCACGCTCACCTATGCTCAGTCCATGGAGCACGTACCGGACGACAGTGCCTTGATGCTGCGCTACGCGGACGGCGACACGAGTGCGTTCGAACTACTCTACTCCCGTCACAAGGACGCGGTGTATCGATACCTGCTGCGCCTGTCCGGTCACGCCGAGACAGCCGAAGACGTGTTCCAGGAGGTGTGGGGAAAGATCATCAAGGCGCGCTCGTCGTACCGCCCGACCGCAAAGTTCACGACGTTTCTTTACCGGGTGGCACACAACTGTTTCATCGACCACATAAGGCGCAACAAGCGACATGCGCACAACACCCCGTTCGAGCCGGAATGGCACAGCGACCCGGGCGAATCGCTCGAGACCGTGACCGAGCGAAGCCTGGCACGGGAACGGCTGGTAGAAGCCCTCGCCGGCCTTCCGGATGAGCAGCGCGACGCATTCCTGTTGTACGAGGAAGGCGGCCTGAGCGTGGACCAGATTGCGGCGGTGACCGGCTGCAACCGGGAAACCGCGAAGAGCCGGCTGCGCTATGCCGTCAACAAGCTGCGCGTCGCGATCGACGAACCGGCAGGACGACCATGAGCAACAAGTCAGATACGCACGAGCCGCGCGTCAGCGCCATCTATCGCGAAGTGGCGACGGAAACGACGCCCGCTCACCTCGACCGCAGCGTGCACGAGGCGGCGCGCGCCGGGGCGCGGACCCGCTACGGGCTGGCCCGCGCATGGATGCGGCCTGTCGCATGGGCCGCCACGATCGCCCTGAGCTTTGCGTTCGTATTGCAGCTGACACAGGACGACGACATACCCGGGACGGCGATCCCCGAAAATCGCGCGGAACCGGCCCTGATCCCGGCGGGGACCGACGGCGCCGTCGTCGAGCCACGCAGCGCGGCTGGCGGTGACATAATGAAGGCAAAGGAGCTAAGCGAAAGCACCGTGCCGCAGGCTCCCGCCAGGTCCGCCCTGGAACTTGCGCCGTCAGCGGTCGACGCCGCGGCAGCCGGATTCACGGATCCCGTGTCCTGTGGCGCCGCGGCGCGCGCCAGCGCCGCGAGCTGGTACGAGTGCATCGAAGCCTTGCGAGAAAAGGGTCTCAACGAGGCTGCCGACGTCGAGCTCGAGGCTTTGCAGACCGCTTTCCCGGAATTTAGCGCGCCCAACGCGAACTGACCGCCGGTTTGGCGATTACGCGATTTCCCTCAGTGTCCTGCCGCCCTGCGGGTGCTAAAATCGCCGCCCCGGAAAACCGCAAATCTCACCCAGGAATACGAAGAATGAAAGCACCTGTACGCGTCACGATAACCGGCGCCGCCGGCCAGATCGGCTACCAGCTCGCCTTCCGCATCGCCTCTGGCCAAATGCTGGGCAGCGAGCAACCCGTAATCCTGCAGTTGCTCGAGATCACCCCAGCGCTCGACGCCCTCAAAGGGGTCGTCATGGAACTCGACGACTGCGCGTTCCCGACCCTCGCCGGCACCATCGCGACCGACGATGCGAACGTCGCGTTCAAGGATACCGACTATGCTCTGCTCGTCGGCGCACGCCCGCGCGGCCCCGGCATGGAGCGCAAGGACCTGCTCGAGGCGAATGCCGCGATCTTCTCGGTGCAGGGTAAAGCACTGAACGATCACGCAAGTCGAGACGTGCGTGTGCTCGTGGTCGGTAACCCGGCCAACACGAACGCGCTGATCACCCAGGCCAACGCGCCGGACCTCGACGCGCGTAACTTCACGGCGATGACGCGTCTCGATCACAACCGCGCCAAGGCCCAGCTCGCCATGAAGACCGACAAACATGTTAACGACGTGCAGCAGATGATCATCTGGGGTAACCATTCCGCGACCCAGTACCCCGACGTCAGCCACGCGACCGTCGGCGGCAAGGCCGCGACCGATCTCGTCGAGCAGGACTGGCTGGCCGGCGAGTTTATTCCCGTCGTGCAGCAGCGTGGCGCGGCCATAATCAAGGCGCGCGGCGCATCGTCGGCTGCATCGGCGGCATCGGCGGCCATCGATCACATGCGAGACTGGGCGCTGGGCACCCCGGAAGGCGACTGGGTCAGCATGTCCGTGCCGGCCGACGGCAGCTACGGCATCGAGCCCGGCATCGTCTACTCCTACCCGGTGCGTTGCGCGGGGGGCGATTACGAAATTGTCCAGGGACTCGGTGTCGACGACTTCAGCCGGGCCCGTATGGACGAGACGGAAAAAGAACTTCGCGAGGAACGCGCCGCGATTGAGGCACTCTTATAGAGTGTGAGGCGGCACCTTCGTCGCAGAGATTTACGTAAAAAGAGGTTTGTGCTGTGTCTGGATTGACGATCAGCTTGTTCTGGGCGCTGCTGTTCATCGGCGGCGGAATTTTTCTCGCGTATCAGCGTGCCAGCCTGCGCACAGCGACGATCGCTACCGGAGTCGCCGTCGCAGCCTATGCCGCCTATACGCTGTTCGGCAACGGCTCATTCCTGTGGCTGCTCGTGCTGCTCGCGGTGCTCGGCGTAATGATCGTGCCGAACCTCGTGGAAATACGCCGCGAGAAAATCACGAAACCCCTGCTCGCCATCTATCGCAAGATGCTGCCGTCGATGTCCGATACCGAGCGCGAGGCGCTCGAAGCCGGCAACGTCTGGTGGGACGGGGAGCTGTTCTCGGGAATGCCCGAGTGGGACAAGCTCATGTCCTTCCCGGCCCCGCGGCTCTCGGAAGAGGAACAGGCGTTCGTTGACGGCCCGTGCGAAGAGCTGTGCCGCATGATCGACGACTGGGCGATCAACCACGAAATCGGCGACATGCCGAAGGAAGTCTGGGACTACATCATCGAGAAGAGGTTCTTCGCGATGATCATCCCGAAAAAATATGGTGGCCTCGAGTTTTCCGCCTACGCCAACGCGGTCGTCATCCAGAAACTCGCGAGCCGCAGCGCTGTGGCTTCGAGCACGGTAGGCGTACCGAATTCGCTGGGGCCCGCCGAGCTGTTGCTTCATTACGGTACGGACGAACAGAAGGAACGCTACCTGCCGGGCCTCGCTGCCGGCACGGAGATTCCGTGTTTTGCACTGACGTCGCCGCAGGCCGGATCGGACGCCGCGTCGCTCATCGACACGGGCGTCGTCTGCAAAGGCACATGGCAGGGCGAGGAGATCACGGGCATCCGCCTGAACTGGAGCAAGCGTTACATTACGCTTGCCCCGGTGGCCACGGTGCTCGGCCTCGCCTTCAAGCTGTACGACCCCGATCGCCTGATCGGCGACCAGGACGAGTACGGCATTACGGCGGCGCTGATCCCGACGGACACCAAGGGTGTCGAGGTTGGGCGTCGCCACAATCCGCTGTCGGTCGCGTTCATGAACGGTCCGACACGGGGCAAGGACGTATTCGTCCCGCTCGACTACATCATCGGCGGTCCCGAAATGGCCGGCAAAGGCTGGAAGATGCTCGTCGAGCTGCTCTCCGTGGGCCGTGCCATCACCTTGCCGTCGACGTCGGCGGGGGGCGGCCAGGCCGCCAGCTACGCGACGGGCGCCTACGCAACGATTCGCAAGCAGTTCAATACCTCGATCAAGAACTTCGAGGGTGTCGGCGACGCACTGACGCGTATCGCGGGCCACACCTATATTATGAATGCGGCCGTCTCGGTCACGGCGGGCGCCATCGACCAGGGTGAGAAACCGGCCGTGCCCTCGGCGATTCTCAAGTACCACTGCACCGAACTCGGGCGCAAGGTCGCCAACGACGCAATGGACGTCCACGGCGGCAAGGGCGTCATGATGGGACCCAACAACTACCTGGGTCGCCCCTACATGGCGACGCCGATCGCGATCACGGTCGAAGGCGCGAACATCCTCACGCGCAGCCTGATCATCTACGGCCAGGGGGCGGTTCGCTGCCACCCGTTCGTGCTGCGCGAATTGCAGGCGGCGGCCGACGAGGACCAGGATCGCGGTCTCCTGGAGTTCGACGACGCACTGTTCGGGCACATCGGCTACGCGATCAGCAATCTTGCTCGTTCGTTCTTCCTCGCGCTGACGCATGCCAAGTTCAGCCGCGTGCCGCTGAATACGCCGACGCGGCGCTACTACCAGAACATCAACCGCTACAGCGCGGCCTTCGCGCTCGCCTCCGACTTCGCCATGCTGACGCTCGGCGGCGATCTCAAGAAGCGCGAATTGCTGTCGGCCCGGCTCGGCGACATCCTGAGCTCCATGTACCTCGCGTCCTGCGTACTGAAACACTTCGAAGACCAGGGGCGTCGCGCCACCGACCTCCCGCTCGTCGAGTGGTCGGTCCGGACGCTCATGTACCAGGCGCAGGAATCGCTGCACGCCTTCCTGCTGAACTTCCCGAATCGCCCGGTCTCCTGGTTCCTGCGCTTCTTCATTTTCCCGCGCGGGCGGACCTACAAGGCGCCGGCCGATGAACTTGGCGAACGTGTCATCGATCTCGTCACGACGCCCGGTGAATCGCGCGAGCGGTTGAGCCAGTACGCCTACACCACGCTCGAGCCCGGCAATGCTGTCGGCAAGCTGCAGGAAGCGCTCGAACTCGCGAAGGAACACGCACCCCTCGAGAAACGCCTGCGCCAGGCCCGCAAGGAAGGCCTGATCGATGCGGATTACCTGGGCCTGCAAATCGCCGAAGCCGAAAAGGCCCAGGTGCTGAGCAAGGCCGAGGCAAACAGCCTGCGTAACTTCCATGAGAAGGTCTCCGCGCTGCTCGACGTCGACGATTTCGCGCCCGAGGAGTTCCTTGGCCGTGCACAGGAAGCCGCGGCCCCGGTCTCGAAGACGGCGACGGAGAAGAAAGCCACGCGCAAGAAAAAGGCCAAAAAGAAGACCGCCAAAGCCTGAGGGGCTGGTCGAACTGTCTCGATGAGCCCCGATGGCAAAAGGTGAACCGCAGCTGCCGGACCAACCGGACTGTTTGAACTGCGGTAGCGAGCTGCAGGGGCAGTACTGTGGTAGGTGCGGCCAGCGCGCTACCAACCGGCTCATCAGCCTGTGGGAGCTGCTGCGCGACGCGTTCGGCGACTTGTTCGAATTCGACTCGCGCCTGTGGCGCACGATGATCCCGCTCCTGATTCGGCCGGGTCGGCTGACGCGCGACTACCTGGTGGGACGGCGCGCCCGCTACATGCCGCCGTTCCGCATGTACCTCGTGCTCAGCGTCATCTTCTTCGTCGTCGCGTTCTTCGACCCGCGCGATGACCTGAGCCTTCTGTTCGAGCCCGAGCCCGAGCCAGCGCCCGAGGAACAACGGGCAGAAGAGGACGATGATGAAGACGATATCGGGGTCACGTTTTCCGGTGATGCCGCCGACGGTGGATTCAATATCCGTGTCGACCCCGAAACCGGCGAATGCGCGGTAACGGGCTACGAGGAGTTGCCCGAGTGGATCAAGAGCCGCCTGAACCAGGACGAGATCGAAGAGCGATGCCAGCGTATCACCGCGGACGGCGGCAAGACTCTCGGTTCATTACTACTCGACAATATCCCGGTCGCGCTGATCGTACTGCTGCCGCTCATGGCGCTCGTTCTCAAGGGCCTCTACCCGCTGTCGAGGCGCTACTTCGTCGAGCATCTGCTGTTTTTCGTGCATTTCCACACGTTCGTCTTCCTGATCCTGACCCTGCAGATCCTGTTCTCGCGGCTTGCAGGCGTCGTGTCGGTGCCCGATCCGATTACGATTCTCGTGCGGGTCACAGCATCGCTGTATATTCCCGTCTACCTGTACAAGGCGATGCGCCTTGTCTATGGTCAGGGACACGTTGCAACGATCGCCAAGTACGTCGTGCTCAGCGGCGCCTACTGGCTGGGCGCCACCGGCACGATGCTCGGAGCCATCGTATTTGCGCTTCTGACGTTCTGAGAAGCCGGGAGAAACAAAAATGAAAACGAAAATCCTGATGCCCCTCGTGCTGGCCTTGCTTCTGGGCGCCTGTGGCGAGAAAGCCGGCGAAGAACCGGCCGCGGCGGCGCCACAGACGAAATCGCCTGCCGCCGCGCCGGCGGTCGCAGCCCTGCCGCGCACGCCCGCACCCGAGGGGGCACGGGTATTTTTCGTCAGCCCGGCCGATGGCGCGACGGTCAGCAATCCCGTCAGGATCGTCTTCGGTATCGAGGGCATGAGTGTCGCGCCTGCCGGTGACGACACCCCCCACTCGGGCCATCATCACGTCATTATCGACGCCGATTTGCCGGATCTCGGCATGCCGATACCCGCAACCGAGAATTATGTTCATTTCGGCGACGGCCGCACGGAGACCGAGCTGACCCTCGATCCCGGCAAGCATACGCTGCAGATGCTGCTCGGCGATCATATGCACATTCCCCACGATCCGCCGCTGACATCCGGCAAGATAACGATCTTCGTTGAATAAAGTTATTGAGTGACAAGGCCCGCGCAACTAAAATCGCCGGGCTAGCACTTTCTTTTAGCCATGAAGAATCCCGTGTCCACACGCCCGATCGGAATCAGCGGCCTCGCTGCCTACATCCCGCCATACCGCGTATGGCTGGAGGACTGGTGTGACTGGACGGATAGCCAGTGGCCGAAGATCCGCGAGGTAGTCGGACGCAGTTTCCGCGTGCGCGGCCCGCAGCAGAGCGTTTACACGATGTCGGCCAACGCCGTCCTGCGCCTGATCGACCAGTACGACGTCGACCCGACACGGGTCAAATTCCTTGGCCTGGGGACCGAGTCGAGCACCGACAATTCCGCGGGCGCGATTATCGTCAAGGGCATGGTCGACGAGGCGCTCGCCAAACGAGGCAAGCCCCCGATCTCCCGCAGCTGCGAGGTGCCCGAGTTCAAGCACGCCTGTCTTGGCGGCGTTTACGGCATGAAAGGCGCTATTCGTCACCTCGCGCTCGACGGCGCCGGCAGCCAGGCCATCGTCGTCTGCGCCGACATCGCCGAGTACGCGCGCGGCAGCTCCGGCGAGCCGACGCAGGGCGCCGGGGCGGTTGCCATGCTGCTCGAGGAGGACCCGCAGCTCGCCGTCGTCGATCTCGTCGGCTCGGGATCGGCATCCGACTACCGCATCATGGATTTCCGCAAGCCCATGATGCGATTCTGCGGCCAGGACCGCTCCGAATCGCACCACGTGCAGGACTTCCCGGTATTCAACGGCAAGTACTCGACAACCTGCTATGTCGACGAGACGCTGCAGGCGCTCAACGACATGTACGAGAAGCGCAGGCTGGAACCAAGCCTGTACCTGCGCTCGCTGCGCTCTGTCTTCATGCACCGTCCCTACCGGCGCATGCCGGAGACGGGATGGGCCGTTTCCTACCTGTTCGCCCTCGGCCACGGCAGCGCCGAGGACCGCGCCGAACTCGCTTCCTATTGCGAGAAAGCCGGCATCGACGCCGATCTGCTCGTCGAAGAGATGGGCAGGAAGACGGAGGTGTCCAACCTCGCAACGCCGGAGCAGCACAGCTATGAGGCCTATCCGCTGACGATGGCCGCAATGCGCGCATTTCGCGCGGCGCCGGGATACCGCAAGGAAATTCTCGGCAAGCTGCGCCTCGGCAGCGACACGATGCTCGACCTCGGCAACCTCTACACGGCCGCTCTGCCGGCCTGGATGGCCGCGGGTTTCGAGCAGGCCCTCGTCGAAGGCTCGTTCGAGGCCGGTGAGGAAGTGCTGACACTCGGCTACGGCAGCGGCGACGCCGCGGAAGTCATCCCTTTCTTCATCGCCGAGGGCTGGCGCGAAGCCACACGGAAGATCGGCTTTGCAGAGGCGATGGAGTCCGCGATCGACCTCGACTTCGATCAGTACGTCGCATTGCACGACGGTCGCCACGTTAAGGAGCTCGAGTATGAGCCCAGCAACGAATTCATCATCGACAGTGTCGGCACCACGGACGAGCGGCACTTCTCCGATCTCGGCATCGAGTATTACAAGTACATCGCCTGATCAGGCCCGGGTAACTCAATCGAGCGTGCAGTAGCGTTCCAGCTGCTCGCGATAGCGCAGTTTCAGTTCCTGCCATTCCTGCTTGAACCAGGGCGTGTATCGCTCCGGCGCTTTTTCGAACTCGGCATCGAGCGCGGCCGGTGACAGGTACCGCAGCGCCGCGATCTCGCTGTCGTTCGTCTGGACCTCGTCGCTGGCCCTGCCGAGATACACGTGGCACAACTCGTTCTCCGCACCGGCGTCGTCATAGCTGGCCTGGTAGCAGAACCAGTAGACATGCTCGAGCCTGGTATCGAAATTGAGCTCGTCGCGCAGGCGCCGGCTCGTCGCAATCTCGAGCGACTCGCCGAGCCTCGGGTGACTGCAACAGCTGTTGGACCAGTAGCCGCCCCACAGGCGCTTGCCCGGCGCGCGTTGCTGCAGCAATAACTCGCCATCGTCGTTGAACAGGAACAACGAGAACGCACGGTGCAGCACGCCCTCGCCGTCGTGCGCTTCTGCCTTGGAGATGCTGCCGATCTCGCGATCGTTGCTGTCGACGAGGATCAGCTCCTCGCCTTCGGAAGATACGATTCTGTGTTGGTTCATCATTCAAAAAGTGTTCCGGGCACGAGTGTATGGTAACCGCAACGCCGCATGGCAGCGCGCACCTTGTCGATATTCTCGGGGCACAGCGCAACGATTGCACCGCCGCCGCCCGCGCCCGTCAGCTTGGCGCCGGCGGCGCCGCTCAGCCGTGCCAGCGACACCATGCGTTCGAGTTCGGGCGTCGATGCGCCGATGGCGTTCAGCAGCCCGTGGCACAGGTCCATGAGCGCCCCGAGCTCCCGCCAGCGCCCGCCGGCCAGGAGCTCCGCGCCTTCGCGGCTCAGCGCATCCATGCGGTCGAACACGGCATCGAAGTGCGCCGGGGTTCGATCCCGGCGCCGGCGCACGCCGGCGACGAGTTCACTCGTCCTGCCGGTGGCCGCTCCCCACGCAATGAGCAGGGGCGGCGCTTCACTTGTTTCCAGCGTCTCGAATTGCAGGCCGCCGTCGTTGTGGAACAGCATCGGCCTGCCATAGGTCGCCAGCGTGTTGTCGATGCCCGACGGCGTTCCGTGGGCGTATTTCTCGCTTTCGAGTGCGATCGCATTGACGCGCGCATCGTCTAGCCCCAGGCCGAGCTTCTTGTCGAACGCGCGCGTCATCGCGACGGCGATGGCGGCCGACGAACCAAGGCCCTTGCCGAGCGGCAGGCGAGAGTCGACCTGGATGCGCCAGCCGGTGTCGGTAATGCCGATCGCGGCCAGCAGTTGTGCAACGTACTCGTCGGGCAACTCGTGAACGAGGCGCTCGGACTCCGTGAGCGTCACGGCCACGGCGTCGGGAACGGGCACGGCCAGCGCATGCCGTCCGTACACGACGCCGTGCTCGCCGAGCAGGATCACTTTTCCGGCCGCCACGCCGTCGGGCCCGGCGTTGTCCGCGCGGCCCAGCTCGGCGACGATCTCGCGCGCCTTCCAGTCCTTGATGTCACCGCTCGCGACGAGCCGTTCGACGACGGCGTCGATCTCGCGATCGCTGGCGCCGGCAGACGCGGCCAGGCTGCGCGCATGCAGTTTCATGTGCCCGGCCTGGATACCGCTCGTTGCCAACGCGCGCAGCGCGGCGAAGTTCTGCGCGAGACCGACGGCCGCCATGACGGCCGCGAGTTCGCCGGCAGACGCGGCGCCGGTCAGGGCCAGGCCGAGTGACGCGGCGCTGTTGCCGGCCACGGTGCCGCCGACCGTCCCGACCTTGAGCGGAATCGTCATCTCGCCCAGCAGATGGCCACCGGCGGCGACGCTCCAGCGCGTCAGCGACCGATACTGGCCCGCGGCCGCGGCCCACGCGTGCGCGCCCGCCTCGAGCGCGCGCCAGTCGTTGCCGGTCGCGATGGCGACGGCATCAATGCCGTTCATGATGCCCTTGTTGTGGGTCGCGGCGCGGTACGGATCAACCAGCGCGATGTCGTTCGCCGTGATGATCGCGTCGCGCACGGCATCGGGCAATCGGAACCGCCCCCGGACCGTGAACAGCGAACGATCGGTGAGGTTGGACAGGATCCGGAGTGCCACCTTGCCGCCACAAACCCTGGCGATCTCGGGTGCGATCGCCTCGCAGATCGAATTGACGAGATTCGCGCCCATTGCATCGCAGGTGTCGACGAGCACGTGCACGCCGACCAGCGGCGCGCCGTCGGGCAGCGCGAACAGTCGCGTCTCGATATCGCGGACGCCGCCGCCGCGTTCAACGAGGCGCGGGTGCACGGCGTTTGCCGCTGCGACGAGGCTCGCGCGCACTGCCTCGAGCGCGCTGATGGCCTGGTCGGGATCTGCGAGATTCGTGACGTGTACCTGGCCGACCAGCAGCGAGCCGTCACTGTCAACCTCGAAGCCGCCCGATGAGCGCGCCAGGGCGGCAGCGCTGCTGAGCCCGGCGACGATCGAGGGCTCTTCGACGACCAGCGGTACGACACAATCGCGCCCGTTGACGACAAAATTCGGCACCACGGCGAGTGGCAGGCCGAACACGCCGACGACATTCTCGATCATGTGGTCGGCCGCCGTCACCGACAGCACGTGCTGGCCCTGCTCGAGCTTTGCCGCGTCCTCGTCGCCAAGCCAGCCGAGTTCGCGCAGCCGCGCGATGCGCTCGCCGACCGGTAGCCTGTAAAGGCCGGGAATGCGCGAATCGCTCATGCCGACTCCAGGCGGACGCCGACCGGATCGAGATCGCAGTCGAGCGCGCCGTGAACGAGAGGCGCGCGCCGCTCGAGAAACGCCTCGAGCTCGGCGTCGCTCCTGCCGAAAAGCATGCCGATGTCACCGCCGCCTGCGCCGGCGGGTTTGTATACGAGTCCGTCGGCCATGGCCGCATCCGTCAGTTGGTCATGACCAGCATCGAATATGCCGAGATCGTGGTCAATGCTGAACTGGCGCAGCACGCCGATATAGGAAACGTACTCCGCCAGCACGTCGTCTGCGCTGCCGGACTGCCAGGCCGCGCATAGCTTCGGCGCTGCGAGCAGCAGCGCCGACCGCGACGCCGTGGTCGCCTGCGCCGCGAGCTTGCCGATCTGCCCCTCGGTGCTGGCGGGTACGCCGGTCCAGATGACCCGGTAACGCAGGCCCTCGGGCCAGGAAATCGGCGTCACGCAGCGCGTCGGTTTCTCGTACGCGAACACGCCGCCGTGGACCGCCGCCGCGACGTCGATGCCGCTCCCCAGCCCGCCCTGCAACCTGGCATGGGCCTCGAGCGCCGCAGCGAAGACATCGACCGAGTTCCCGAGCGCGGCGGTCAGCGCAACCGCGAGCGCCGCGCTCGACCCGATACCGGTCTTCTGCCCGTCTTCGCGGAACGCGCTCGTGTCGAGCTCGATCCGATAGCCGGGCCGACGACCATCCGTAACGGCATCGAGCACACGAAACCGCTCCGCGCCCGTGAATCCGGGCGTCACGAGGTGACATTCGCCGTCGTCGCTCGGCGTCACCCGCGCACGTGCGCGCCGATCTACGGCCATGCACACGGCGGGTGCGTCCCACAGCACGGCGTATTCGCCCGCCAGGACGATCTTGCCGGGCGCACTGGCAACGGTCACGAATCGGCCTCGAGGCGCGCGCCCGGGCCGAGTCCCGTGGTCATGATGTTGCGTACGCCGTCCGTCGCCCGCAGCGCGGCCGCGACGGTCCCGGCCGCCTCGGGCAGGCACACCGCCTTGACCTGGGGTCCGGCGTCGATGGTAAAGAAGACCGGCACACCGTCCGCCTGCAGGCCGCGAACCGTTTCGAGGCAGCGTAGCGTCGCCGCGTTCCAGTACACGACGGGCGGGCGTGACGCCCACATGATCGAGTGCATCTTGAGACAGTTATGTTCGGAGACGCTCTTGAGAGCGCCGAAATCGTGCGCCGCGATCGCCGCCCGCGCCTTCGCCAGGTCGTCGGCCTGCTGTTCGACCCAGCTCGCGTAAAACGGCGAGGTCCTGCGGCTGATCTCCATGGCCTCGCTCGAGCCAACGGGCTTTGGCCCGGTTTCCGTGATCGCAATGACGACGGTCATCGGCCAGGCCTCGGCCTCGCAGATGTTCGTCACCTCGATGTCGTCACCGACGTTGGCGAGCTCGACGAAACCGCCGAACAGCGAGCGCGCCGACGATCCCGATGCCTGGCCCGCCAGCCTCGCGAGCTCACCGGCATCGAGCTCGCGGCCCAGCGCCGCGGCCGCGGCGACGGTCAGTGCGGCGAACGACGATGCGGACGAGGCGAGTCCCGCGGCGATCGGGAAGTTGCAGGTGCTGACGATATGCGCACGCGGCCGGGCTTCGCCGGCGATGCGGTCGAGACAGGCAGCGAGTCGCGGCAGCATGGCCGCGTCGGGCGCATCATTGACCACCAGCGTATCGGCGGCGAGCGCCTCGTCGAATGCCACGTGCATGCGCGTGAACAGGTCACGCAACGTGATCGAGATCGAGCCTACGGCCGGCAGGTTGCGATCGAGATCGCGCTTGCCCCAGTACTTGATGAGCGCGATGTTCGGCTGTGCGATAGCCGTCGCCTGCATGCCGCGGCTTCCTCGGTGTCGTGCAAGGGACGCGAATTATATAAGCTACACGCCCCGGTTTGTGCAGGAATACGCCGTGCCCGAGCATTTCGAGAGACGCGTCGCCGACTACCAGCAACGCGTAGACAGGCGTCTCGGCGAGGCCCTGCCGCCTGCAGACCTCGCACCGCTGCGCCTGCACGAAGCGATGCGCTATGCCGTGTTCAATGGCGGCAAGCGCGTGCGGCCCCTGCTCGTCTATGCCACGGGCGAGTGCCTCGGCGTCGACGCCGACCTGCTCGACGCACCGGCCGTCGCGATCGAGCTGATCCACGCGTTCTCGCTCGTACACGACGACCTGCCCGCGATGGACGACGACGACCTGCGGCGCGGCCAGCCGACCGTGCATATCCAATATGACGAGGCGACGGCGATCCTCGCGGCCGATGCCCTCGTGCCGCTCGCCTTCGCCACGATTGCCCGCCTCGATGCCGCATCAACCGACGCGCGTAACCAACTCGTCCGGCTCGTCGCCGATGCCTGCGGCTCGCTCGGCATGACGGGCGGGCAGTCGATCGACCTGGCGGCCGAGGGCGCCACTCTCGACACCGGCGAACTCGAGCACATGTACGCGCTGAAAACCGGGGCCCTGATTCACGCCTCGATCGTGTCGGCGTCGCTGCTCAGCGAAGATCTCCCGGCTGAGCATGGCGAGGCGCTCGATGCCTTCGGGCGAGACATCGGCGTCGCGTTCCAGATCAAGGACGACATCCTCGACGTCGAGGGCGAGACGCACATCATCGGCAAGCCTTCGGGTTCGGATGAAAAACTGGGCAAGGCAACGTACCCGTCGCTGTTCGGCCTCGACGCCTCTCGGGCGCGCTGTGACGAACTCCTGCAGAGCGCCGTCGCCCGCCTCGAGGTGCTGGACCGCTCCGCCGCGCCCCTCGAGTGGCTGGCGCGCTTCATCGTCGCGCGCGGACAGTAAAGCAATGGCCGCGTCGGCACGCAGCATCCTGCATGTTGACATGGACGCCTTCTACGCGTCGGTCGAGCAGCGCGACAATCCCGAGCTTCGGGGCAAGCCCCTGGCCGTCGGCGGCACGGGCAGTCGCGGCGTAGTCGCCGCGGCCAGTTACGAGGCCCGCGAATTCGGCGTGCGCTCCGCGATGCCGATGCGCGAGGCCTTGCGCCGCTGTCCCGATCTATTGCGCGTGCGTCCGCGCATGTCCCACTACAAGGCCGTGTCCGAACAGGTCTTCGAGATCTTCCGCCGCTTCACGCCGCTCGTCGAAGGCCTGTCGCTCGACGAGGCCTTCCTCGACGTGACGGCCAGCGAAAACCTGTTCGGCGATCCCGTCGACATCGCACTCTCGATCAAGCAGCAGATCCTCGATACGACCCGGGTCACGGCGTCGGTCGGCGTAGCGCATAACAAGCTCGTCGCCAAGATCGCATCCGATCTCGACAAACCCGACGGCCTGACCGTGCTGTACCCCGAAAACTACGAGGCACGACTCGACCCGCTGCCGGTCTCGGTCATCCCGGGCATCGGCAGCAAGACACTGGGACGGCTCACCGGCACGGGCATCGCGACGGTGCGCGACCTGCGCCTCGCCCCCGACCGCGTACTCGAGCCCGTCTTCGGCCGGTTCACGGCGAAGACGCGCACCAGGGCATCGGGCCTCGACGACCGCCCCGTCGTGCCCTCGCGCGCGGAGAAATCGATCAGCGCCGAAGAGACTTTTGATACGGATCTGGCGAAACGCGAGGATATGGAACGCGAGCTCCTGCGGCTCAGCGACCGCACCGCCACGCGCCTGCGCAAGGCTGAACTCGCGGCCGGCATCGTGCAGGTCAAGATTCGCCAGGCCGACTTCACGACCTTCACGCGCCAGCGCCGGCTGAATCCCCCGGCGAACGGCACGGACCAGGTCTACGCCGTCGCGCGAGACCTGCTCGGCGCATGGCTCGCCGAGAATCCCGGGACACGCATCCGGCTCCTCGGCGTCGGCGGCAGCGAACTCGGTCCCGCGGGGCAGGCGGACCTGTTCGGCGAACACGGTGTCGAATCACCGGTCGACAACACGGTCGACGAGATCCGCGACCGCTTCGGCTCGAAGGCCCTGGGAAGGGCGCGGACAATGGATCGGGACAAGCCCTAGCGCGCCAAACCACCTCTAAGCAATAGGGTTCTTTGCTTCCATGGCCAATAGACCTTCCGCCATGTGACGGCCGAACAGCGTGTAGCTTTCTTCCGACGGATGATATCCGTCAGGTGCGAACTTCGATGGATCGGGCTCGAACTCAAGTGGAACGTGTAGTGAATTTTCCCCTTTGTTCACAACCTTTTTGGCGACTTCATCGAGTGCTCTGCCCCGCATCCCAAAGGCAGCGCGCAGGGGCTGGGGCAACAACGGGAATCCGTGCAACGGCGGTATTCCGGCGACTGCAACAAGGGCATTGGGAGAATGCGCCTGCAGCGTGCCCAGGACGCGCGTGAGGTTGCGACGCCATTGCCGAACTGTTGATAGGCCAGTCACGTCGTTTACGCCGACAGAAACAATGATGTAATCGAATGCGACGTCGGGCAGCCTCGGCACGATGCGTTCCAGTACCCTGGCGGAGTCATATCCACTCACACCAAACGCCCGCCAGGAGACGCGGCAATTCCGGGAATCTGCCAGAGCAGTTGCTGTCTGGCCGACCAGCGCTTTGCATAGCTCCGTCGCTCCCACGCCGGCTATGATGGAATCCCCGATGGCGAGCAGGTGCACTTGCTCACCACTACCGACTGATCCCTCCGACGGTCCTCCCGCAGGGGCAAATCTGGGTGCGTTTCGGCGCACGTAGAGTGCCTGCGGAATAAGGAATGGAAAGGCGATCCAGAACAGCAGATTTCTCATCTCGACACTCTACAAGAAACGAGAGAACCAGCGAGGTTCTTCGCAAGAGGACCCGAAGCAGCCGCTCGTCCGGCAATACGCCTGGCCTTTTCGCTGTCATGTTTCTGCTCTGGTTCAACAAGGACGCTGTGACGGACGTCGCACTGTCCGTGGCGACCGCGTCGGTAGCGGCCACATCCGCAGGTCGCCTACACTGGAAGCATGAAGAAAGGACTCTCCATACCGCTTGCCACCCTTGCCCTGTTCCTGATGTTTTCGCCGCCACCGGCTGTGGCGGGCAACATCAATGCTGTCCTCAACGGCAAGTCATACCACATCAACTCGAGTTACGACTGGAATGAAAACAACTCCGGTTTCGGCATTGAGTACGAGCTTGAGCAGAGGAGTGGCTGGAAGAAGATCGCGATGGCCAGTGGTTTTCGCGACAGCGTCGATGAGATGTCTTATATGGCTGGAGCTGGCCTGCAAAGGCGGCTGTTCGAAACAGACAAACTGGATCGGTTTTATATTTACGCGGGACTGAGTGCATTTGTGATGACCCGCGCAGACGTCAATGGGGGTAACCCGTTTCCGGGTATCCTGCCGAGCATCAGTGTCGGCAACAGCAAGTTTGGGGTCAACCTGACTTACATGCCGCGCAAGGCCGTAGAAAAGGTCACAAAAGCGCAGGTTGTCGATCCGACAATCGATGGCATTCTCTTCCTGCAGTTCAAGGTCGGTCTGGACCAGCTTCTGCCGTAACTCGCCGATTTTCGGGTAGAATCGACGGTCCGCCTGCTCGCGGTCAGGAAGCATGTACACCAGTTTTTTCGGACTCAATGAAAAGCCGTTTTCGATAACGCCTGACCCGCGTTACCTGTTCCTGAGCGAACGCCACGGCGAGGCGCTCGCCCACCTGGTGTACGGCGTCACCGAGAGCGGCGGCTTCATACAGCTCACGGGCGAGGTCGGCACGGGCAAGACGACGCTGGTGCGGTCGCTGCTGCTCAATCGCATGCCCGACAACGCCGACGTCGCGGTCGTGCTGAACCCGCAGCTGTCGGTGGTCGAGTTTCTCGCGACGATTTGCGAAGAGCTGCACATCGAGGTGACGCACAACAGGGGCAGCGTCAAGGCGCTGACCGACGCGCTCAATCGTCACCTGCTCGATGCCCACGCCGCCGACCGACGCACGATTCTCGTCGTCGACGAGGCGCAGAACCTCGCGCCCGCAGTGCTCGAACAGGTGCGCCTGCTGACGAACCTCGAGACGGCGAAACAGAAGCTGCTGCAGATCGTACTGATCGGCCAGGAAGAACTGCGTGATCTGCTGGCCCGCAACGATCTGCGCCAGCTCGCGCAACGCATCACGGCGCGCTACCACCTCGAGCCGCTGTCGCGCGAGGAAACGAAGCGCTACATCGAGCACCGGCTCAAGGTCGCAGGCGCCGTCGGTGAGGTGTTCGACAGCGGGGCCATGAACGAGGTGTACCGGCTCTCGCAGGGCGTGCCGCGCCTCATCAACGTCATATGCGATCGCGCACTGCTCGGTGCCTATGCGCGCGAGTCTCGCCGCGCGAATGCGCGCCTCATTCGCGAGGCAGCGGCCGAGGTCAAGGGCGAGCTGCAGCGTTCACCCTGGCTGCGGCGCGCGGCCTGGGCCGCCGGCATCGCGGGTGTCGCCGTCGTCGCCGCGAGTGTGTGGCTGCTGGCGGCAAGGTCGACAGGGCCGGCCGAGGTGCCAGAAACCACGGGGTCCGGAAATTTCACCGCTGCAGCTGCCCAGCCGGAGCCCGTCCCCGCCGCCGACGCCGGGACCGAAACACTGGCACTCGCCGAGCCGATATCGGAACCGGAACCGGAACCGGAACCCGAGCCGACGCTCCAGGAACAGCTGCGGCTTGCCGGCGATCTGACGAGCCCCGACTATGCGCTCGCCTCGCTCTTCGATGCCTGGGGTATCGAGTACCGTACCGGTGGACGCAGTGGCTGCGCCCAGGCCGCCGCCGCCGGTCTCGCGTGCCTGTCGCAGCGCGGTTCGCTCGCGGGCCTGGCGCTCATGGACCGGCCCGCCATCCTGACGCTCGTCGACGATGCCGGCAACCGCCACGACGTCACGCTGACCGCAATCGACGGCGAACAGGCCGAGCTTTCCATCGGCGGCGTGTCGGTCAAGCACTCGATCGGCGAGATTTCGCGCACCTGGTTCGGTGGTTTCCTGCTGCTGTGGCGGCCGCCGACCGGTTCCGCCGTGACCCTGAGCCTTGGCGCGCAGGGACCGGCCGTCGCCTGGCTGCGTGACAGCCTCGCCACGATCGACGATCGCTATGTCGGCAACGATGCGCTGCCGGAAGTTTTCGATGCCGAACTCGAACGGACCGTCCGGTCTTTTCAGCGGGACCATCGTCTCGCCGTCGATGGCGTGGCGGGCCGGCAAACGCAGATCATCATCAACTCGCTGCTGGCGGCCGAGAATACGCCGCGGCTTTCGAAACCGGCATCGACACAGGACTAGTACATGTCGTTCATACTCGATGCACTGAAGAAGTCGGAAACGGAGCGCCAGGAACAGGGTTCGGCCGAATTCGTCAACGTGCCGACGAGCGGTGAGCGGCGCGAAGGTCCGCCGGCCTGGCTGTGGGTCCTCGGCGCCCTGTTGCTGATCAATCTCATGGTACTGGCCGGCATCATGATGCGCTCAGGGGTGCGGCCAGCAACGTCCGACGCCGAACCCGCAGATGCGCTCGCGTCACCCGTCATCGAGTCCGTGCCGGCCGCAACCGACGAACCCGTTCAGGAGGAACCCGCGCAGGCGAGTGAAGACTTCGCCGACCGGCTTGCCGCCGCGCGCGAGGCGGAACTGCCGCGTGACGACGTGGCGCCGGAGGACGTTGGAGGGCCTTCTGTGGGAGGGCCTTCAGGCCCGAGTCAATTCGCGGCTAAAGCCGCTCCCACCGGTTCCGCCGCTCCCACCGGTTCCTCCGCTGCCGCATCGAGAGCCACCAACACCGCCCTGCTGCCAACGATTCACGAGGTCATGGCGAACGGCCTCGTCAACGTCGGCGAACTGCACGTCGACATTCACGTCTTTGCAGAGAACGCGGCGGACCGCTTCGTGTTCATCAACATGACGAAGTACAACGAAGGTGCACGCCTGGCAGAGGGACCGCTCGTCGAGGAGATTACGGTTGACGGCGTCGTGCTGAGCCACAACGGCACGACCTTCCTGGTACGGCGCGACTAGGCGTTCGTTTGGCCGGCCATGTAGAAAAACACGTCGCAGGAGACACGCTGGCCGCGGCGCTGCGGTCCGGCATACACCGCGTCCTTGCCAAGCAGGATTTTCTCAATAAAATCAACGTTTTTCCTGTGGCCGACAGCGATACGGGCACCAACATGGGACTGTCGCTCGGCGCCGCGCTGCCGGTGCTTAATCGTCCGGGCGAGAAGCACCTGGGCACGATGCTCGCCGCGATCGCCGACGCACTGCTCGACGGCTCGCGCGGCAACTCGGGCGCCATCGTCGCGCAGTTCTTCCAGGGCCTCAGCGATGCGGCCGGCGAGATCACGCGGTTCACGACGTACACGTTTGCGAAGGCCGTCAGTCTCGGCAACGAATACGCCCACGATGCATTGTCGAAGCCGCGCGAGGGCACGATCCTGTCGGTGATCGCGGCGTTTGCCCGCAGCATCTCGCAGCAGCTCAAGTCGGACCCCGATGCCGCGTTCCATGCCGTGCTCGCGCGCGCGCGGGATCACGTGGAAACGGCCCTCGCCGACACGCCGAACCAGCTCGACGTGCTAAAGAAAGCCGGCGTCGTCGATGCCGGGGCCGCGGGCTTTGCCGAGCTCGTCGCCGGCATGGCCGAGTACTTCGCCGACGGCACCGAGGCGCCGCTGCCCAATGCCTCGCTGGCGAAGTCGGTCGAGGCCGTCGTCGAGTTCTCGGAAGCCGACAACGTCTCGCAATACCGTTACTGCACCGAATGTATGGTCACGGGCCACGACATCAACCGCCGCAAGCTGCGCGAGGCGCTGGCTGAGATCGGCGACTCGATCGTACTGGCCGGCAGCAAGCGCAAGGCCAAGATCCACGTGCACGTCGACGACCCGGAAACGGTCTTCGAAACGGCCCGGCGTTTCGGCGAGCTCAGCAAGGAGAAGGCCGACGACATGCATCGGCAGCAGCACGCGACGCATGACGGCAAGCGAAAATTTGCCGTCGTCGTGGACTCCGGTGCCGACATCAGCGAGGCAGACATGGAGCGCCTCGATATTCACATGGTGCCGACGCGCATCCAGTTCGGCGACCACGGCTACCTCGACAAGCTCAGCATCACGATCGACGAGTTCTACGAGGAGCTTGCAAACAATCCGCATCACCCGACGACTTCCCAGCCCGCCCCCGGCGACTTCCGCCGCACATTCCAGTTCCTCGCCAGCCACTTCGAGGACGTGATCTCGGTCAACCTCACGAGTGCCGCCAGCGGCACTTATGAAGCCGCTCGCCTGGCCGCGTCGCGCGTCGACGCGCCGGGGAAGATTCACGTCGTCGATACGCGCAACGCCTCGCTGGCGCAGGGCCAGCTCGCCGTGCTGGCGGCCGAATGCGCCGCGGCCGGTGTCGACGCTCAGACCACGCTCGCGGCAGTCGAGTCGCAGGTGCCAACGGCGGCCACGTTCGCGATTCTCAGCAATCTGCGTTACGCGGTACGCGGCGGGCGGCTGCCGGCCTGGGTCCGCACGATCGCCGAGGCGCTGGGCCTTACGCCCGTTATCTGTACGACCCGGGAAGGTAAGATCAGCCTGAGCGGCACGCTGTTTGGCAAGAAAAGGCGCATCGAGCGTTTTGCCCGCCACGTCGCGAGGCGCGCACCGCTCGGCCCCGTCGAGATCGGCGTCGGTCACGCGGTCTGCGAAGCTGACGCGCTGGAACTCGAAAAACACCTCAAAGCGCGGATTCCCGACATCCGCCGGATCGGCGTTCTCGGGCTCAGCCCCGCGATCGGCGTGCACGGCGGGCCGGGCACCCTGCTGGTCGCGATACGTCCCTGGCTGTCAGCTCAGGACGTCGCCAACCGCGCGGACTAGGTCCTCGCCCTCGTTACGCGCGTTGTTGACGCGCCGATCGACAGGCCACGCCTGCAGCGGCGGTGTGATCGAGGCAACATCGTCGAGCAGTTCGTTCGACCCGGCGAGCCAGTCGGTGGCCGAACTCGCTTCCAGGATTACCGGCATGCGATGGTGCAGCGGCTGCATGAATTCGTTCGCGTCGGTCGTGATCAGCGTCGTGGTCTGCAGCGACTCAGCGCTTTCCTTGTCCTGCCAGTTCTCCCACAGGCCGGCCAGCGCAAACGGCTGGCCGCTCGCGAGAGAGATGAAGTAAGGCGTCTTGGCCTCGCCCTGGCGGCGCCACTCATAGAAACCGTCGGCCAGCACGATGCAGCGCCGATGCTTGTAGGCGTTCCGGTAGGACGGCTTCTCGGCGACGGTCTCGGCGCGCGCGTTGATCATGCGATTGCCGATGGCAGGGTCTTTCGCCCAGAACGGCACGAGGCCCCAGCGCAGCATGACGAGCTCCCGGCCGTCGCTTTCGGCGTTGCGGATCGCGGCGAGATACTGCGTGGGTGCGATGTTGTAGCGCGGCTCGACCCCGATGTCCGTCGACACGCCGAACAATGCAGCGGCGGCTTCGCTGGGCGAGTAAAAAGCGAAACGGCCGCACATGCCAGGGCCTCCCTTACTCCCTGATCCCGATGCCGCGCTTCATCAGGTACATGCAACCCGAGAACAGCAGGACGACGAACACGATCAGGATCACATAGGCCTGGCCGATGCCGATATCGGACGTGCCCAGGATGCCGTAGCGAAACGCGTTGACCATGTAGAGAATCGGGTTGGCCTTGGACACGTTCTGCCACAACTCGGGCAGCAGCGAGATCGAATAGAAGACGCCGCCGAGATACGTCAGCGGCGTCAGGACGAAGGTCGGTACGATCGAGATGTCATCGAACTTCCTCGCAAACACAGCGTTGATGAAGCCGGCCAGCGAAAACACGATCGAGGACAGCAACACGATCGAGATCGTAATGAACGGATGCGCCACCTCGAGCCGCGTGAAGAACAGCGCGATGATCGTAACGAGAGAACCGACGAGCAGACCGCGCAGGACGCCGCCTGCGACATGGCCGACGATGATGGTCGCGTAAGACATCGGCGCGACCAGCATTTCCTCGACGTGGCGGCCGAACTTGGCGCCGAAAAAAGAGGACACGACGTTGCCGTAGGAATTGGTGATGACCGACATCATGATCAGGCCCGGCGCGATGTACTGCATGTAGTCGAAACCATCCATGGTGCCGATACGCCGCCCGATCAGGTTGCCGAAGATGATGAAATACAGCGTCATCGTGATCGCAGGCGGCACGATCGTCTGCACCCAGATGCGCAACACGCGCACCATTTCCTTGCGCACGATCGTCTTCGCGGCGACGAGATTCAGCGCGATGTTCACGCGGGCGCTTCCTTGCCTTCGACGAGCTTCATGAACATCTCCTCGAGCCGGTTGACCTTGTTCCTGAGACTCGCGACGTGAATGCCCTTGTCCTGCAGCTGTGCGAAGAGGTCGTTCATTTCGGAGTTCGGCCCCTTCTCGACCTCGAGCTCGCCGTCGTCGCGGAGGCGCGTCTCGAAGCCATTCAGCAGCGGCGCCTCGTGCAGCTCGTTCTTGAGGCTCAGGACGAACACTTCGCGGTGCAGGCGGCGCAGGATCTCACTCATACGCGCATCCTCGATGATGCGGCCCTCGTCGATTATCGCGATATCCCGACACAAGGATTCCGCCTCCTCGAGGTAATGCGTCGTCAGGATAATCGTCGTGCCGGCTTCGTTGATCTCGCGCAGGTAATCCCACATGGAACGCCGGATCTCGATGTCGACACCCGCGGTCGGCTCGTCGAGGATCAGGAGTTTCGGTTCGTGCACGAGTGCGCGCGCGATCATGAGGCGGCGCTTCATGCCGCCCGAGAGGCTGCGGGCTGCATCATTGCGCCGATCCCAGAGACGCAGCGCGCGCAGGTACTTCTCGACGCGTTCCTTCGCCAGCTTGCCGCCGATACCGTAGTAGCCGGCCTGGTTGGTAACGGTATTGCCGACCGTCTCCCACAGGTTCAGGTTGATTTCCTGGGGCACGATGCCGAGACAGGCCTTGGCCGCTTCGAGATCCGTGTCGATGTTATGGCCGAAGATCTCGACCTCGCCGCCGGTCTTGTTCACGAGCGAGGAAATAATGCCGATCGCCGTGGTCTTGCCCGCGCCGTTCGGTCCCAGCAGCGCGTAGAAATCGCCCTCCTCGACGGACAGGTCGATGCCCTTCAGCGCCTGGTTGCCGTTGGCGTAGGTCTTGGAGAGGTTTTTGATCGACAGGGCTTGCATGGCGCCGCGTATTGTAACCGCGTGTCGCCGATCGTCACAGCTTGTCAGCCACGTTCTTCGCAACGCGAGTCATACGGCAGGCTGCGGCCGGCAGCCGACCATGGCGCGCAGCCCCGGTACCGGTCAGCAGCGACTGCAGCGTCGTGATATGGGCAAATTCGCGCGCGTCGCGCACAGCGCTGCTGCCGCGCAATATAAATCGTCGGTATTCGGGCGAGTCGCTCTGAATACGGGCAGCGGCCAATTCCTGCTGCGCCGCGGCGGCCGTCGCCTGGATGAGCGTCGCCGAGGCGATGCGCTCGCACCAGTACAGCGGTGCGTCGCTGATGAGCCGCGCAGCATAGGGATTGCGGCGCGCCAGCGCCCACAGGAACGCGATGGCAGTCGCCTGCAGGTGCCGCAGGCCTCCGGCCAGGTTTGCGCTGCGGTGAAACAGGTCCCGCTGCGCATTGTCGGTGAGGAGGCGTTCCCACAGGGCCAGATCTTTCTCACGCAAGGAAAACAACAGGAACGGCGCTGCGGCGATGCGATCGAGACGCCGCGACGACAACTCGCTGAGCTGCCGCGAGCCGACCTTCGAGATATCGAGCCAGGCGCGATTCAGCGCCCGGACGTTTGCCAGGTCGTCGCTCGTCAGACCCTCGTACTCCATACGTCCCCCCTTGAATGGCGTCCCGCCTGTTTTTCGACGGTTGTTCGAATTACTATATTTTGGAATTGTGGACCATGTATGGATGTTATACCGTATGATTATTACGTATATGGTCTAATACTAGCATAAAAGGCAACTTATGAGACTCACCGACGACCGCTACGCCGGAGAAAGAAGCCAGTTCGAACTGGCCCTGCGCATGATCCGTCACGAGGCACGCACGCGCACGATTCGCGAGTGCACGGGGCTCTCGGACGACCGCATTCGCAAGCTGTTCGCCACCTATTTCCTGAACGGTGGCAAGACCCATGTCCGCCGCCGCCGCGGCAAGTCGCCTCGCCAGGTGCAGTACTACGTCAAGAACCCGGCTCACCAGCTGCAGGCGACGACGCTGGTCGCTTTGTACTGTGCGAGCCTGCTGATTCGTATCGACGAGGACGACAACGTCCACGCCTGCTGGCCGCGTCCCGGCGTCGAGTTCGGGCACCGCCTGTGCCGCGCCTATGAGACCTACCTCGTGCTGCACGCCGACGCGAAGCTCAACTTCGAGTGGGCCTGGAACCTGTTGCACTGCATTTCCTGGAACGACGAGCTCTACCTCGCCAGCTGCGGCTCCTGCGACGCCCGCTACGTACAGGATGCCTACGCGCTCGACGAGGCGGCCTGCCCCGCCTGCATAACCGCGGCCGCTTCCGGTACACTTGGCGCGCACGAATCGTTCGTGCAAGAAACATAACGACTTGGGGAGTTAGACCAGATGCTAAAAGAATTCAAAGAATTTGCGATGCGCGGCAACGTCATCGACATGGCCGTCGGTATCGTCATCGGCGGGGCGTTCGGCAAGATCGTGTCATCGTTCGTCAATGACGTGCTCATGCCGCCGATCGGCATGGCTTTGGGAGGCGTGGATTTTTCCGATCTCGCCATCATGCTGGGCGAAGGCGAGGAAGCCGCTTCGATCAACTACGGCTTGTTCGTCAACAACGTACTCGATTTTGTGATCATCGCCTTCGCGATCTTCATGGTGGTCAAGGGCATGAACTCGATGAAGAAGAAAGAAGAGGAGAAGCCGGCCGCACCACCCGAGCCCTCGAAAGAAGAGAAGCTCCTGACCGAGATTCGCGACCTGCTTAGCAAGAATTGACGCAAGACCCGAATGTCTTCGCCGGCGCCTTCGTTGATCGCAGCGGCGAACGACGCAAGGATCCCGACTGGCTGGCCGAGGCGCTGTCGCATGCCGATACGCGCTTCGTGCCGGTCTGGGGGGATCGCTGCCTGATCGGCGGCGATCCGCCGCGCGCGATACTGCTGCGGCGATCGATGGTCGAGGAACACCTCGGCGACGACGTCATATTCCTCGGCCTGTTCCGCCAGCAGCCGGCCTTTGCCGTCGCGATCAGCCGCGACGTCGATATGCCCTACGCCGATATCGGCGAGTTCCGGGACCTGCGCTTTGTCGGCACGGCCCTGCCACCCGACGAGGCGAATCTCGCCGCCCACGCGCGCGCGCTCGTGCTATGGAACGGCGCGACACTGTATTGCCCGCAGTGCGGCTCGGCATCGGTTCCCGAAGCCGGAGGAAATTCACGACGCTGCTGCAATCCCGAGTGCCACCAGTCCATTTTTCCGCGCACCGACCCGGCGATCATCGTCCTCGTGCGCCAGGGCGATAAGTGCCTGCTCGGCCGCCAGGCGAGCTGGCCTGCGGGACGCTACTCGACGATCGCGGGGTTCGTCGAACCGGGCGAGTCGCTCGAGGATGCGGTGCGACGCGAGGTCTACGAGGAAACCAATATTCGCGTCGGCGACGTGCACTACCACAGTTCCCAGCCCTGGCCGTTCCCGTCGTCGCTGATGCTCGGCTTTGTGGCCGAGGCGACATCCGAGGACGTTCGCCTGAACGACGGCGAACTCGAGGACGCCCGCTGGTTTACGCGGGACGAACTGAAGTCCGGCGACGTCGGCCTGCCGTTCACGATCTCGATAGCGAGGCGCCTCGTCGATTATTTCATCAACGGGGATTAGGGCCCTAGCCGTGTGCCTCGTCGTCATGGCGCTCGGGCAGCATCCCGATTACCCGCTCATCCTTGCGGCGAATCGAGACGAGTTTCATGCGCGGCCCGCCAAAGAGGCGCACTGGTGGCCGGACAAGCCAGGCGTCTTCGGTGGACGCGACCTGGAGGCCGGCGGCACCTGGCTTGCGATCAGCCGCAACGGCCGGTTCGCAACGGTGACCAACTACCAGGACATCAAGCCGCCGTCGCCGGACTGTCGCTCACGCGGCTTGCTCGTGACCGAGTTTCTCGACGGCGATCTCGCGCCGCGGGACTATCTCGCAACGATCGAGAAAAACCGGTACGCGGGCTTCAACCTGATCGTCGGAGCGCCCGGTGACGTCGGCTACCTGTCGAATCGCGACGACGGCACGCGTGCGCTCGGGCCCGGCCTGTACGGGCTCAGCAACGCCTTGCTCGACGGTCCCTGGTACAAGGTCGAGCGCGCGAGGGAACGACTCGAATCGCTGCTCGATGCAGGCGATGTCAGCGACGCGGGCCTGATGCGCCTGATGAACGATCGTGAACGCGCGCCGCTCGAGCGCATCGAGAAAGGGGCCCTCGACATCGAGCGCGCGCACGCGATCTCGGCCCCGTTTATCGTAACGCCCGACTACGGCACGCGCTGCACGACCTTGATTCTCGCCGACAGGAACGGCAGTTGGCGCTTCATCGAGCGGCGCTTCGACGCGTCGGGCGCGGCGGTCGGCGACACCCAGGCAACGGCGTCGCCGGAATAAAAAAAGCCCCGCGCAAGGCGGGGCTTTTCTCTGTAACGCTGAATCGAGGTCCTGGTCCTAGAACGTCATGCGACCCTTCAGGTACCACATGCCGCCATTGAACCCGAACGGGCTGGCTTCCGAGTACTGCTGACCCAGGTCACCTGCTCCGGGATTCACGTCAGGATAGGAATTGAGGATGTTCGCCACACCACCAATTAGCTCAATACTCTCGGTAAGCTGATAACCGGCCTCGACATCGAACAGCACTTCTGCGCTCAATCCATCGACGCCGTTGCCCGTGTCGTCCCAGCCGCCGTAGTAGTTGGCGCGCACCAGGGTACGGAGCTTGTCCGCGGAATGCGTCCAGGTCACACTGCCCTTGACGTTCGGCAGCAGGTCCTCGAGCGCCCGCACGCGATCCGCATCGATCGGGTTCACGGTACCGACATCGTCGACCTCGGTCTTGTTGTAGTTAGCAGCGACCGTGATGTTCGACTCGCCGTTACCCAGCCCGAAGTCCCACCTGCCAACGACGTCGATACCCGTCGTCGAGGTATCGAAGCTGTTGGAGAAGAAGCGGAACTGCGACAGGTCGTCGAGGCCGATGAAATCCTGGCGATCGATGACGCCATCCGCGTCCAGCTCGGTCAGCGCTTCCGAGACGCTCGTATACGACGTACCGCCGCCGGCGAAGTTCAGCGCGTCGAGGAAGTCGACGTTGGCGCCGAGCGCGACGCGATCCTCGAGCTGAATGTCGTAGAAGTCGACCGTCCAGCTTGATCCGCCGATATCGAAGGCAACACCCAACGCGAAGTTACGCGCATCTTCGGGCCCGAGGGACGGGCGACCGTTGCCCTGGCTCTCGATGAAGTCCGCCGCGAGCTGGCCGGCTGCCGACGACAGCGGCAAAGTGCCCTGGTCGATGAGCACGCCGCCGACGTTCTGCGTCGTCACGTTCGTGATGTTCGCCTGTCCCGCGGTCGGTGCGTGGAAGCCGGTCGAGAATGCGCCGCGAATGCTGACCGTATCGCTGACGTGATAGATACCCGCAACCTTGATGTCAGTGGTATCACCGAATTCACTGAAGTCCTCGAACCGGACTGCGGCCTGCATCGTGAACTGTTCGGTCAGGTCAGCCTCGAGGTCGACGTAAACGGCATAGCTGTCCTGGTCGGCCGACGTGTTGTTCGGGAATCCGCCGAAACCATTCGAGCTGGACGAGAATCCCTGGTCGGCCAGTGGCCCCAGCGCGTATGACGCCGGATCGCCGGCGAACAGGTCGAACTCTTCCTTCCTGTACTCGGCGCCGAAAGCGACGTTGAGATCCGACGTGAAGCCAGTATCGACCGCATATACGAAGTCGGCATTGACCATCGTTTCGGTCTGCTCCTGCCCGCCCGGGGTGAAGTCTCTGGGCGTATCCGGACCGAGCGATGCGTTGATCGTGTTGCGAATGAAGAAGTCGCTGCGGTTGGAGCCGCGCGAGGCGCTGAAGTCGTAGCTCAGGCCCGAGCCGAGGTCGAATTCACCCCGGATACCGGCTGCCACGGCCATGTCCTCGTTGTCGCCGCCGAAGCGCGGCACGAAGCCACTCGGAATCGTTTCGACAAAGGAGAAACAGTTCGCATCGGCCACAACCTGCGCCAGGATGTCCGCATCGCCAATCAGGCCGTCGGTACCGGTCAGCGGGATGCCGGCCGGGCACGTGCCGCCGACGCCGAGGCCGTCCAGGTCGCCGACACGGATAGAGGCAACACCGCCATCATCCGCGTCGAGCGGATCGCCGGTCAGCGGATCGACGGTCGGACCGGCGTAAACGCCGCCACGATTGGTCGGGTTGCGGAAGAAGAAGCCGCCTTCCGCGGTGCGCTGTGCGTAGTTGCCGAAGAAGTAGACTTCCGCACTCTCGCTCAGTTCGAACGCCGAGTTGACGAACAACTTGATATCGTCGTCCACGTCGGGCTGGCCCCAGTACTGCGGGACTTCACTCGTGTAGGAATTGACCGTCAGGAAATCGGCTACGTCCGTATTGCCCGCGGCGATCAACGCCTGGACATCGTCACGAACGACCGACCGGATAGTACCCTCGGTGTCGTTGATCTCGCCGGTCAGGTTGATGAAGCCCGAGTTGCCGAGCGGCAGGCCGATATTGCCCGCAATGCGATAATTGTCGCCGTCGTTCTCGTAGGTCGAACCATAGCTGACCTGTACTTCGGCGCCTTCGGCGTCGTCTCTGAGGACGAAGTTGAGCACGCCGGCAATGGCGTCGGAGCCGTACTGCGACGACGCACCGTCGCGCAGAACCTCGACCTGCTTGAGGGCGAGCGAAGGAATCGCGGAGATGTCGACGCCCTGTGCACCGTCCGAGATGCCGCCGCCGAGGAACGAGATGACCGATCCGCGGTGACGGCGCTTGCCGTTGACCAGGACCAGAACGTTATCCGGCGACAGGCCGCGAACGTTGGCGGGCCGCACAATGGTCGCGGCGTCACTGATCGGCTGCGTGTTCACGTCGAACGACGGGACCGCTGTACGCAACAGCTCCTGGACGTCCGAGTATGCATTCTGGGAAATCTCGGTGCCCCCGATAACGTCAATCGGCACCGGTGAGTCTGACGCGGAGCGGTCGGCTCGCCGCGTGCCGGTGGTGACGATCTCTTCGATCATCTCATCGGCACCACCGCTCTGCGCAAAAGCTTGTTGCGGAAACACAACAGTAGCCGGCAAGGCCAGCGACAACAGCATCGCGCTATATACACTCGTTTTTCGTTTCACTTTATCTATCTCCCTGGCGTCTTTCGCTCTACAAGGACGCTCCATATGGCATGCCGAACCCTGCTCACGACGATGTGCTCGCCGCAGCACGGGGTCCGGCTGTTCATGCTCGTTGCGGAATTACCACAAATAACCCCCCTAACTATCGACGTTTCGGCCGGGCGAGTCAAACCAAAACGCACGGAACAGTTTCGGTCGAAAGTTTCGCCGCGGCCGCACGGCCGCTACGCGGGGTTTATTACACCCGGGTTTCGGCTAAGGTGGCCCGCATGAGATCGCGCAAACTAACGGCAATGGCGTGTTTCGCGCTGAGCGCCTGTGCACACACCGGTCCGGAACAGCCCTTCGCCCATGTCGAGGCCACGATCGGCGATGTGCAGTCCGCGATACTGGATGGCAGGGCGAGTTGTGTCGACATCGTCGAGGGTTACCTGCGGCGTATCGACACGTTCGACAAGGCGACCGGGCTGAACGCCATCATCTTCACCAACCCGAACGCCGTCGCCCGGGCCGCGGCAATCGACGCGCGCATCGCCAGGGGAGAGGCGCCCGGTCCGCTCTTTTGCGTACCCGTCCTGCTCAAAGACAACTTCGACACGGCCGACATGCCGACGAGCGGCGGCTCGGTCGCACTGAAGTCGAGCGTGCCTCCCGACGATGCGTTCATGGTGCGCAGGCTGCGCGAAGCAGACGCGATCATCATCGCGAAGACCAACATGGCGGAATGGGCCTTCAGCCCCAAGCAGACGCTGAGCTCTTCGTACGGCGTGACGGCCAATGCGTACGATCTCGAACGCGTACCGGCCGGATCCAGCGGCGGGACCGCCTCGGGCATCGCGGCGAGCTTCGGCGTCGTAGGCATGGGATCCGACACGGGCAACTCGATTCGCGGGCCGTCGTCACACCTGGCCCTGTTCGGCATTCGCTCGACCCTCGGGCTCACGAGCCGCGACGGCGTCATCCCGCTCGTCTTCGACCGCGACATCGCGGGCCCGATGACGCGCACCGTGACCGACGGCGCCAGGGTGTTCAACGTCATCGCCGGCTACGACCCGGCGGACTCGTACACGCTGCCCGGCAAAAACAAGGTCGAGGCGGACTACACCGATTTCCTCGATGCAACGGCGCTCGAGGGCAAGCGCATCGGCGTGTTGCGGGCACTCGTCGACACGGAGGACGCCGATGCGGATGTCATCCGCGTGTTCGAGCAGGCCGTGGCCGAACTCGGCGATGCCGGAGCCGAGATCGTCGACGACTTCGTCGTTACCGATTTACAGGCGCACATGGATGCGAACAACTTTTGCATGCGGTTTCGATACGACATGCACGTCTACCTCGCGTCGCTGGGCGAGGCCGCGCCGATTCGCGACGTCATAGAGGTGCTCGAGTCAGGCGCATACCATCTGTACATCGAGGAGCGCCTCAGACGTTTCGGCGACGGTCCGGCGAGCGTCCATCCGCGCGATCGGGATCCCCCCTGCCCCGACTACCCTGATCATCCCGGCCGCCAGGCCTATCTCGCCGACGTCGTCGCAGCGATGGATGCCGCGGGCGTCGACGCCATCGTGTATCCGAGCTGGACCAGCCCACCCGCACACCTCGCACGGGCCATCGAGGACTACCGCGGCGACAACAGCCAGCTAATCGCGCCGGCGACGGGGCTGCCGGCCGTCAGCGTGCCCATGGGCTACACCCACGGCGGGCTGCCCGCCGGCCTGCAGATTCTCGGCCGGCCGTATTCCGAGGGACTGCTGATCGGCCTCGCGTACGCTTACGAGCAGGCGACCCGACACCGCGTGCCGCCGGCCTCGTTTCCAGAGCTCGATCCCTAGCCGCGCAGGACCGTGACGAGCCAGGCAGCGATATCCCGAATCTCCTCCGCGCAGACCGCGTGCATCATCGGGTAGTCGTGCCATTCGATTTTGAAGCCCGCATCGCCCAGCTGCTGCGCCGCCGCTTTGCCCCAGGCGTGCTGCACCATCGGGTCGAAGGTGCCGTGTCCCATGAACACGGGCACATCGCGGCTGCCCGTCGAGCCTTCGATTTCGCCGGGCAAGGGGAGATAGGTCGACAATGCCAGCAGGCCCGCAAGCTCGTGGTCTGTGTGCAGCGCCGTATTCATGGCGATCGCGCCGCCCATCGAGAAGCCGGCGATCACGATATTCGACGCATCGATGCCGCGCTCGATTTCGCGTGCGATCAGCTCCTCGAGGATGGCGGTGCTGGCTCGCACGCCGTCGGCGTCGGCGCGACCCTCGGCATCGAGACTGACGATATCGTACCAGGCGCGCATTACCATGCCGCCGTTGATCGTCACGGGACGCGTCGGGGCGTGGGGAAAAACGAAACGCAGCGCCAGCTCGGCGGGCAGCCGTAATTCGGGCACGATCGGTTCGAAGTCGTGGCCATCGGCGCCGAGACCGTGCAGCCAGATAACGCTGCCGACGGGATTCGCGCCTGTCGTTACTTCGACGCACTCGGGTAGAGACAAGAAACCGCTCCGCTCCTGGAAAGGCCGCGCAGTGTAACGCATCCCTCGCAAAAAAATAGGCGGGCGGGGCTTGCTATTTATGCGCATTATCGATTTACTATGCGCATATTTATTCAAACCAGGTGGCGGCTACGATGCCCCCGACGAGCGAGGAACAAGTCCAGCGACGCGCGGCCATACGCGACTTGCTGCTGCAGCGGCCTGCGGAAACGCAGGCCTCGCTGGTGCGCGCGCTCGGCAGGATCGGGCTCGCGGCCACGCAGTCCAGCGTCAGCCGGGATCTCAGGGAGATCGGCGCGATCAAGACACCGCACGGTTACGAGTTGCCGACGAGCGGCGACGCGGGCGACGAACAGGTCGCCGCCATCGCCGACCTGTTGCGTGGGGTCACGCCGGCGGGCGCGAACCTGCTGGTCGTCCGGACGGCCATTGGTGCGGCGCAGCGCGTCGCGCTGGCAATGGACCGCAGCGGCTGGCCCGGCATGGTCGGCACGATCGCCGGTGACGACACGATCTTCGTCGCCACCGAGTCGGCGCATGCACAGAAGAACCTGATAACACGCATCGAGCATGCGACCCGGTCCTGACAGGAGAACACCGTGAGCACGGACAAATCACCGATCATCCTCGCCTTTTCCGGCGGTCTCGACACCTCGTTCTGCGTGCCGTGGCTCAAGGAGAACTACAGCCGCGACGTCGTCACGGCCTGCGTCGACACGGGCGGCATAGACGAGGCGGCCGCCGAGTCGCTCGAGGAACGCTCGAAGGCGCTTGGCGCCGTCGAGCACGTGCTCATCAATGCGAAACAGGAGTTCTTCGAGACGGTGATCCGCCACCTGATCGCCGGTAACGTCCTGCGTGGCAACGCCTACCCGCTGTGTGTCGGCGCCGAGCGTGGCCTGCAGGCGGAAAAACTCGCCGAGATCGCGCGCGCGCGCCGCGCGACGACCGTGGCGCACGGCTGCACCGCGGCCGGCAACGACCAGGTGCGCTTCGAAGTCGCGCTGCGCACGCTCAACCCGGGCCTCGAAGTCCTCGCCCCCGTGCGCGACAACAGCTGGGTGCGCGACGAACAGCTGGCCTACCTCGAGAAGCAAGGCATGCCGCTGCCGGCCCAGGGCTCGGCCTACTCGATTAACCGCGGCCTTTGGGGCGTCACGATCGGCGGCCAGGAAACGCTGACCTCAGAGAACTCGATTCCCGAGGCGGCCTGGGTGCTGTCGCCGCACGCGTTCAGCGAACCGCGCGCCGCGTCGCAGCACACGCTCGAGTTCCGCAAGGGCATTCCCGCGAAACTCGACGGCAAGTCGCTGCCGCCCGTCAAACTCATCGAGGCGCTCGAGACGCTCGCAGGCAGCTACGGCATTGGCCGCGGCATCCATCTCGGGGACACCGTGCTCGGTACGAAGGGCCGCGTCGCGTTCGAAGCGCCGGCGGCGATCACGCTGATCACGGCGCACCGCGAACTCGAGAAGCTCGTGCTCAGTGCGCAGCAGATGCGCATCAAGGACAGCGTCGCCGCGATCTATGGCGACCTCGTTCACGAGGGCAAACAGCTCGACCTTGCCTGCGCCGACATCGAAGCCATGCTCGTATCATCGCAGCGGCGCGTGACGGGCACCGTCAAATTCACATTACGGCCTGGCCGGCTGTTCATCGACGGCGTCGAGTCGGAGCACTCGCTGCTGGCCGCGACCAGGGGCGTGTACGGCGAGTCGGCCGGCGAGTGGACGCCGGCGGATGCGCTCGGCTACGCGAGGATCCTGTCGCTGCCGGGCACATTACAGACACGGGCGGGTGGATGAAGAGCGTCAACGTCGACAAGATTGCATCGGTCGCCCAGCACAACGACCTCGCTTCCGAGCTGCGCGTGTCGAAAGACATCCCGTGCGAGGAAGGCGTGCTCGTCGCGGCCAGGGTGCTCAACACGAAGTCGCGCTACAACCAGCTCGAGCTGACTTCGGGCCGCATGGCCACGGTCAACCAGGGCGACATCATTGTCGGCGCGCTCGGCCATCGCAAGGCGCTGCGCGGCTACTCGGGACACCTGCCTACCTCGCTCAAGCCCGGCGATACGATTCAACTCCTGAACATCGGCGGCGTGCTCGGCGTCTGCGATTCGGCCAACCCCGACGTCGGGGCGCCGTTCGACTGCGAGGTGCTCGGCACCGTGCTGAGCTTTCCCTACCTCGGCGAACGCATCGGCGTTCCGGCGCGCGCCGGCTCCAGCACGCTCGAGGACGAGCCCGCGATCGACACCGCCGGCGTGCCCGTCATCGCGCTCGCCGGCACCTGCATGGACTCGGGCAAGACGGCCGCCGCCTGCGCCATCGTCGGGCGGCTGCGTCACCTGGGGCTGGATGTCGCCGCGTGCAAGGCGACCGGCGTTTCCCTGCGGCGCGACGTGCTCGCGATGGAAGATGCCGGCGCCAGCGCGTCGATGATCTTCTCGGATTTCGGCATTGTCACGACGACCGAAAAGAACGGCCGCGAGCTCACGCGGGCATTGCTCACGGGGCTAGCGCAAACGAGACCCGACGTCATCGTCCTCGAGCTCGGCGACGGCCTGCTGGGCGCCTACGGTGTCGGTGCGATCCTGGGCGACGAGGAGATTCGCAAGGCGCTCACGGTCGTCCTGCTGTGTGCCAACGACCCGGTCTCGGCCTGGGGTGGCGTCGAGCTGTTGCGCAAGGAGTTTCACATCGAGCCGGCCCTCGTCACCGGACCTGCGACCGATAACGAGGTCGGAGTGCAGCAGATCGACGAACGCACCGGGCTTCCCGCGATCAATGCCCTCGTCAATCCCGTCGAACTCGGCGACAGGATCGCGAGCCTGCTGCAGGGGGAGACGGCATGAGCAGGGCAATTCCCGCCGTCATCCTCGGCGCCAGCGGCTACGTGGGCGGCGAACTGCTGCGCCTGGTCGCCGTCCATCCCGATTTCGAACTCAGGGCGGCCGTATCCGACAGTGCGGCGGGCCAGACCGTCGGCGCGCTGTTCGGCCACCTGGCAGCAGCACTACCCGACCACGAATTCGTTGCGCACGCCGACTGGCTCGGCCTTATCGAGCCGGGCTCCGAGCTCGCGTTGTTCTCGGCGGCGCCGCACGGCGCGTCGGCGGCCATGCTCGCGGACGCGCTCGCCGCGTGCGCGCAGAAGTCTGTCGACGTGCATGTCGTCGATGCCTCGGCCGACTTCCGCTTCGCCGAGCAGGCGGCATGGGAGTCGATCTACGGCACGACCCACGGCGCGCCCGGGCTGCTCGGCGAATTCACCTGCGCGCTGCCCGAGCACGCTGACGAAATCGATACGCCGCACGTCGGTCATCCGGGTTGTTTCGCGACGGCGTCAACGCTCGCGACCGTGCCGCTGATCGCAAGCGGGCTGACCGGGCCCGAGGTATTCATCGCGGGCATCACGGGCAGCACGGGCTCGGGCAAGAAGCCCGTCGCGGGCACGCATCACCCCGAGCGCAACAGCAATCTCTACGCCTACAAGCCGCTCGCGCACCGGCACGCGCCCGAGGTGGCGACACTGACCGAGGCCGCGAGCGGCCGGACGACCGGCGTGCACTTCGTGCCGCATTCGGGGCCGTTCGCGCGCGGCATACACGTGACCGTGCAGGCGAAGTCGACGTCGGTCGTATCCGCGTCGCAACTGCGCGCGGTGTACGAGGACGCCTATGCCGGTGCGCCGTTCGTGCATATCGTCGACGGCACGCCGCGCATCAAGAACGTCGTCGCGAGCAACCATTGTCACATCGGCGTCGCGACCGATGGCGACAGCATCGTCGTCATGGCCGCCATCGACAATCTCGTCAAGGGCGCGGCCGGCGGCGCGATGCAATGGATGAACCGGCTCTGGAGACTGCCGGAAACGACCGGGCTCGACATGCCCGCACCGGGGTGGACCTGATGGCGCATGCCACGGCAACGAAAGACGACCCGCGTACGCGAGAAGCGGCGCTGACGATTCCCGTTTACGGGCAACTGCCGTTCGTGCCCGAGCGCGCGAGCGGCTGCGATATCTTCACGCGCGACGGGCGGCGCATCCTCGACCTGTACGGCGGCCATGCGGTTGCGGCGCTCGGCTACGGGCACCCGCGCCTCGTCGCCGCAATCCAGGAACAAAGCGGCAAGCTGCTGTTCCAGAGCAATGCCGTCGCCCTCGACATCCGCGCCGATGCCGCGGAACGACTGACCCGCGTCGCACCGGCCGGGCTCGACCGCGTGTTCTTCGTCAACTCCGGTGCCGAGGCGAACGAGAACGCCCTGCGCATGGCGCTCAAAGTCACCGGGCGCAGGAAAGTGCTCGCGATCACGCATGGCTTTCATGGCCGCACCGCCGCTGCGGGCGCCGTCACCTGGAAGTCGGACGCGTGGTACACGTTCCCGCAGAAGCCGTTCGAGGTCGATTTCATTCCGCGCGACGACGTCGCCGCGGCGCACGACATGATCGACGACGAGACCGCAGCCGTGATCTTCGAGCCCGTCCAGGGCGTCGCGGGCGCGTACGACCTGTCGCTCGAATTCGCCGAGGCGCTGCGCGCCGCGACTGCCGCCGCGGGCGCCCTGCTGATTGCCGACGAGGTGCAGTCGGGCATGGGGCGTTGCGGGCATTTCTTTGCCGTGCAGGCCTTCAATGTCGTGCCGGACATCGTCACGAGCGCCAAAGCACTCGGCGGCGGTATCCCCTGCGGCGCCGTTCTCTGCAGCGAGGAGACTGCCGGCCATTTCGGAGCCGGCGCTCTCGGAACGACTTTCGGTGGCGGCCCGATCGCCGCTGCTGCGATCTCGGCGACGATCGATGGCATCCTCGCCGAGCACCTGCTCGTCAACGTGCGCGAGCGCGAAGCCCAGATTCGCGAACAGTGCGTCGTCGGCCCCGTGAGCAAGATCCAGGGCATGGGCCTGCTGCTCGGCCTCGTGTGCGACCGGCCCGCGACCGAGGTGCGCGACGCGCTGCTCGAACACGACATACTGACCGGGACGAGTGCGGACCCCGAGGTGCTGCGCATCCTCGCGCCGCTGGTCCTGCAGGAAGGACAGGTGGCCCGCCTGGCGGAAGTACTCGCCAGCATCGCACCGGCAACCAATTAAACAGGGTGCCAGTCACCTTATTCTCAGAATAAGGTGACTGGCACCTGATTAAGAACTGACCAGGGATAGAAAGATGAAAGCATTCAACGATCTCGCGGATTTTTCGACGGAGGAGATCGAGGCGCTCGTCAAGCTCGCCGGACGCCTCGATACTACGCCCGAGCCGGAAGCGCTCAAGGGCAAGGTCCTGTCGCTGCTGTTTCTGAGCCCGTCGCTCAGGACACTCGCGTCGTTCCAGGCGGCAATGCTGCGCCTGGGCGGAGGCTCGTTCGTCATCTCGCCCGACATGTCGATCCACGGGCTGGAAGTGCGTGACGGCATCGTCATGGACGGCGTCGCGGCCGAGCATATTCGCGAGGCCGTACCGGTCATCGCGTCCTATGGCGACGCCATCGGCATTCGCGCCTTCGCCGATCGCAAGAAGATCGAGGACGACATCGCCGAGAAGCGCTTCGCCTCGCTGACCGAACTCGTCGACAAGCCCTATATCAACATGGAGTCGGCCTGCAATCATCCCTGCCAGAGCCTGGCCGACTGGAAGACGCTCGACGACTTCGACATGCCCGCGAACGGCGGCAAGTTCGTGCTGAGCTGGGCCTACCATCCCAAGGCGTTACCGCTGGCCGTCCCGGCCGCGACGCTGCACATGGCGGCAATGCGCGGCATGGATGTCACGGTGCTGCGTCCCGAAGGCTTCGAACTCCCCGCACCGATCATGCAGAAGGCCATCTTCGCGGCCGAGGAATCGGGCGGCTCGGTGACCGAAACCGGCGATCGCAAGGAAGCCATGGAAGGCGCGCACGTCATTTACGCCAAGTCCTGGTCGTCGACCCGACACTACGGCGACCGCATCGCCGACCAGAAACAGCGCGAGCAACACCTCAACTGGTGCGTCGACGAAACCTGGTTCGCCAATGCGCGCGAGGACGCGCGCTTCATGCACTGCCTGCCCGTGCGCCGAGGTGTCGTCGTCGCCGACGAAATTCTCGACGGGCCGCGCAGCATCGTTGTGCCCGAGGCACGCAACCGCATGCTGGCGCAGATGGCCGTCCTCCACCAGATGCTGGGTGGTTCGCAATGACGTCAAAAAGAGAGCGCGCGATCGTCGTCTCGGCGCTGAAACACGCGGCGCCGTATATCCGCCTGTTCAAGGGCAAGGTATTCGTCATCAAGGCCGGCGGCGAGGTCTTCGCCGACCCGGAACTCACCACGGCGCTCGTCGAGCAGGTCGGCATCCTGCACCAGGTCGGCATCCGCACGGTGCTGATCCACGGCGGCGGCCCGCAATCCACGAAGCTCGCCACCGACCTCGGGCTCGACACGCAGTTCGTCGACGGTCGGCGCGTGACCGACAGCGAGTCCCTCAATGTCGCGGCGATGATCCTGAACGGCCAGATCAACACGCGTATTCTCGCCGCCTGCCGCGACCTGCAGATTCCGGCCGTCGGCATCAGCGGCGTCGACGCCGGGCTCATACGCGCTCACAAACGACCGCCCGTCGAAAGCAGCGCCGGCGAGTCCGTCGACTACGGCTACGTGGGCGACATCGACGCTGTCGACGCCGACATCCTGCGAAAGCAGCTCGACAACGGCCTGATGCCCGTCGTCAGCCCGCTGTCCTGCGACGAGTCGGGCACGCTGCTCAACATCAACGCCGACACGGTCGCGGCGGCGATCGCGGCCGAGCTCGACGCCGAGAAACTGATCCTCGTGACGGGCGCCACGGGCATTCTCGAAGACGCTAGCGACCCGGGGTCGCTGATCAGCTACATCGACCGCAAGCACCTCAGGGCGCTCAAGGAAAAAGGTGCACTCGCCGACGGCATGCTGCCGAAAGCCGCGGCCATCGATGCCGCGATCAGGGACGGCGTCTCGCGCGTGCACGTCATCTCGCACAAGCTGCCCGACAGCATCCTGCTCGAGGTGTTCACGAACGAAGGCACGGGCACGCTGGTCGTCGACGACATCGCCGCGCTGACGCCCGAAGAACAGGCGGTCGACTCATGAGCCGGCTGTGGGAAAAAGGGCTGCCGCTCGACGAACGCGTGCTGCGCTATACGGCGGGCGAGGATCACCTGCTCGACGCGCGCCTCGTCCCCCATGACGTGCGCGGGTCGATCGCGCACGCGGAGATGCTGGCCGCCCAGGACCTGATCTCGCACGACGATTGCCATGCGATTTGCGACGGCCTGAGAGCGCTCGAGGCCGGCTTCGAGGCAGGAGACTGGGAGATCAGTCTCGAGGACGAAGACGTGCACACCGCGCTCGAGTCACGACTGACCGCGAACATCGGCGAAGCCGGCGGGCGCCTGCATCTCGGCCGTTCGCGCAACGACCAGGTGCTGACCGCGCTGCGGCTATATTTGCGCGACGTCGCCCTCGACCTTGTCGGGCGTATCGAGCACCTGCGTGTCTCGATCGCCCATCTCGCCGAACGCCAGGGCGAGGTCGAGCTGCCCGGCTACACGCACATGCAGCACGCGATGCCGTCGTCGGTCGCGCTCTGGTGCGGTGGCTTCGATGAGGGCTTCGCCGACGCCGTCACAGGAATGCAGGCCGTGCAGCGGCGCATCAACAAGAACCCGCTCGGCAGCGCGGCCGGCTATGGCACGCCGGGGCTGCCCCTCGATCGCGAGTTTACGACCAGGCGGCTCGGCTTCGCCGCTACCCAGGAACCCGTCACCGCGGCGCAGCTGTCCCGGGGCAAGGCCGAGAGCGCCCTGTTGTTCGAGATCGCGCTGATGATGCACGACCTGTCGCGCATGGCCAGCGACCTGTTGCTCTTCTATACGCAGGAGTTCGCGTACATCTCGCTGGCCGCCGAGGTGACGACGGGCTCGTCGATCATGCCGCAGAAACGCAATCCCGACGTACTCGAGCTGCTGCGTGCCGCAGCGGCGACGTCCCAGGCTTGCCTCGACGAGACCATGTTGATTACGGCGAAACTACCGTCGGGCTATCACCGCGACCTGCAGCGCCTGAAGCCGCCCGTGTTCCGCTCGATCGACCTCGCCGTCGAAAGCGTCGACATCATGGCCTACCTGCTCGAGGGCGTGCGCTTCCTGCCCGAGAACATCGAACTCGACGACGGCATCTTCGCCACGGCCGAGGCCTACCGTCTCGTAAGCGAACAAGGCCTGCCGTTTCGCGAGGCGTATCGCAAGGTCGCCGCGCGCTATACTAAGTGACCTTTTCGCAACGGGTCGATGCAATGAGACGATTCCTGACAGCTCTGTTCGCCATCCTGTTCGTGACCGCCTGCGGGCAGAGCGGGCCGCTCTACATCCCGGGCAACCCGAGCCGCATGGAGGAACCGCCGCCGGCAGCCGAGGAAGAGACGGAAGAAAAAGCGGAAGAGGATCGCGACGCCGACAAGCGCTAGCGCGACCAGCCCATGACCGATCTCGTCCTCATCGACGGGTCATCGTACCTGTACCGTGCTTTTCACGCCCTGCCCGCCCTGTCGAACTCGCAGGGTGAGCCGACGGGCGCATTGCACGGCGTCCTGACGATGATTCGCAAACTGCTGCGCGACGAAAGTCCCGCGCATGTCGCCGTCGTGTTCGACGCGCCCGGCAAAACCTTCCGTGACGACATCTACAGCGAGTACAAGGCGACGCGGCCACCCATGCCCGACGAGCTGCGCGCGCAGGTGCAGCCGATACTCGACGCCGTCGAGGCGATGGGGCTGCCACTGCTGCGCGTTGAGGGCGTCGAGGCCGACGACGTCATTGGCACGCTGTGCGCGCAGGCCGGCAAGCGCGGACTCGAAGTCCTCGTCTCGACGGGCGACAAGGACCTGGCCCAGCTCGTCACGGACCAGGTGACGCTCATCAACACGATGGACGACACGCGCATGGACCGCGATGCGGTCAAGGCCAAGTTCGACGTCTGGCCCGAGCAGTTCGTCGACTATCTCGCGCTCGTCGGGGATTCCTCCGACAACATCCCGGGCGTTCCCAAGGTGGGGCCCAAGACGGCGTCGAAATGGCTCAACCTCTACGACAGCGCCGACGGCATCGTCGAGCATGCCGCAGAGATCAAGGGCAAGGTCGGCGAGAGCTTCCGGGACAACATCGAATCGATGCGCCTGTCGCACGAGCTCGCGACGATTCGCACGGACGTCGAACTCGACGTCGGTATCGACGACCTCGATCCGGTTGAAGGCGACATCGACGCGCTGCGCGAGCTCTGCGGCTACTTCGAGCTGCGCTCCCTGCTGCGTCAGCTCGACGAGGAGTCCGGCAATACCCCCGAGCCGGTCGAGAAAGCGCCGGATGCCGAGTACGAAACGGTTCTCGACAGACAGGCCTTC
This sequence comes from Woeseiaceae bacterium, assembly GCA_013042375.1. GTDB lineage: Bacteria > Pseudomonadota > Gammaproteobacteria > Steroidobacterales > Woeseiaceae > UBA1847. The sequence continues at coordinate 1,661 of JABDQH010000110.1, read as the reverse complement.
GAGGCGTGGCTGAAGAAGATTGGCAAGGCGCAGCTCGTCGCCTTCGACACCGAGACCAACAGCCTCGACTACATGAACGCCGAGATCGTCGGCCTGTCGCTCGCCGTCGCGCACGGCGAGGCCTGCTACGTGCCGCTCGCGCACGACTACCCGGGGGCGCCCGAGCAGCTGCCGCGCGCCGAGGTCCTCGCGGCGCTCAAGCCCTGGCTCGAGGACGATGCGCGACACAAGGTCGGCCACCACCTCAAGTACGACGCCCACGTGCTGGCGCGCTACGACATCGCGCTCGGCGGCATGGCGTTCGATTCGATGCTCGAGTCCTACGTGTTGAACAGCGTCGCGACACGGCACGACATGGACTCGGTCGCACGCCACTATCTCGGCAAGGAGACGATTCACTACGAGGACGTCGCGGGCAAGGGCGCGAAGCAGCTGACCTTCAACCAGGTCGACCTCGAGACGGCCGCCCCGTACGCGGCCGAGGACGCCGACATTACCTTGCAGCTGCACGAGACGCTGTGGCGGCAGCTAGGTGACATACCAGCTCTGCGAAAAGTCTACGAAAACATCGAGCAGCCGCTCGTGCACGTGTTGCTCGACATGGAAGAAACCGGGGTGCTCGTCGATCGCGAGATGCTCAAGGTTCAGAGCGGCGAGCTCGGCAAGAAGATGGCCCGGCTCGAGAAGAAGGCGCACGAACTCGCGGGCGGGCCGTTCAATCTCGGTTCGCCCAAGCAGCTACAGGAGATCCTGTTCGAGCGGCAGGGGCTGCCGGTGCTGCGCAAGACGCCGAAAGGCCAGCCGTCGACGGCCGAGGACGTGCTGGTCGAACTCGCCGGGGACTACGAGCTGCCGGCCGTCATCATCGATTACCGCGGCGTCAGCAAGCTCAAGAGCACCTACACCGACAAGCTGCCGCTCATGATCAACGAGCGCACCGGGCGTATTCATACCTCGTACCACCAGGCCGTGGCCGCGACCGGACGGCTGTCCTCGGCGGACCCGAACCTGCAGAACATCCCGATCCGCACCGAGGACGGCCGGCGCATTCGCCAGGCATTCGTCGCGCCGCGCGGCCATGTCCTGCTGGCGGCCGACTATTCACAGATCGAACTCAGGATCATGGCCCACCTGTCGGGCGACAAGGGGCTGCTGGACGCGTTCGAGAAGGAACTCGACATACACCGTGCCACCGCGGCCGAGGTCTTCGGGTGCGAGCTCGACGACGTCACCGACGACCAGCGTCGTTCGGCCAAGGCTATCAACTTCGGGCTCATGTACGGCATGTCCGCGTTCGGGCTCGCCAGGCAGCTCGGCATTGCGCGCGGCGAAGCCCAGGAATACATCGACGTCTACTTCGACCGTTACCCGGGCGTGAAGCAGTACATGGACGACATCCGCAAGAAAGCCAGCGAGAAAGGCTACGTCGAGACCGTCTTCGGCCGCCGCCTGTACCTGCCCGAAATCAACGCGCGCAATGCGCAGCGCCGCCAGTACGCCGAACGCAGCGCCATCAATGCGCCGATGCAGGGCACGGCTGCCGATATCATCAAGCACGCGATGATCGACGTGCACGCGTGGTTGCTCGACAGGGAACCCGGTGCGCGCATGATCATGCAGGTACACGATGAGCTCGTGTTCGAGGTGCACAAGAAGGCCCT
>JABDQH010000103.1 GCA_013042375.1 Woeseiaceae bacterium | reverse complement strand
GTCGACATCAGCCCGGGCAATCTTCACTACCACTTCCGGAAGAAGGCGCTGATCGTCGATGCCCTGCTCGACGAGTTTCGCGTCGACGCCGCGCGCGTGCTCGATCCGCCGCCGGACGGCGTTTCCATCGACGATTTCTGGGTATTCCTGCACGACCTGCTCGAGCTGACGTCGGCCTACCGCTTCTTGTTCCGCGATCTCGAGTCGCTCGCGGAGCGCTATCCGAGCGTATGGCGCAGCCTGGGCCACTTCGCGAGCGGCCTGGCGGCCGTTTTCGAGCTCTGGATGCGGGCGCTCGGCGCGTCGGGTGAACTCCGCATCGAAGAATCGGCAGCGTCGGGCATCGGCCGCAATCTTGCCGTCATCGCAGTGTTTTCGGAGCGCTTCGATCGCCTGCGTGGTCGCCGCGACGACGCCGACGACGCGGCCCTGCGCGTTGCGGCCGCGATCCTCGAGGCGGTCAGGCCACTGGCCGCGGCGGGCAGCCGGACGCACGTCGACGAACTGGCGGGACGCTACCAGGCGTAAATTGGGGTCAGACCTTTTTAACAATTGAATTGTTAAAAAGGTCTGACCCCATTTAAAAAAAGGGCCGCTTTCGCGGCCCTAAAGGTCTAAAAACTGCCTGGAATAATCAGGGGGGAGGTCAGGCAGCCTTTTCGAAAGTTTCGCGAACGCGTTCGCGCGTCTCTTCGAACTTGTCTTCGACGTCGTCGCGCAAGTCCTCTACGCGGTCTTCCCAGCGGTCGAACACTTTCTCACCTTCTTTCGCATATGCGGTGAACTTCTTGTCGAACGCCTGGTAGCGCTTGTCGAGCTCCTTCTGCGCAACGATCATCATTCCGAGGCTCGCCATGAAGGTCTTGTTCGCGACCTTGAACGGGATGGCGACCGGGCTGCTCGCGAGCTGCTCGAACATGCCCTTCTTAGGCGGAGCTTTCACAGCGCGGGGCTTCCGCGCCGTCGTCTTGCGTGCCGTGGTCTTTTTCGCCGTGGCCTTCTTGGCCGGTGCTCTCTTCTTGCTTACGGTTTTCTTAGTCATGACTCAGATCCTATTTCGTCGTCTTTTTCCTCGCGACCTTCTTACGGGTCGCGGCCTTTTTTGTGGTCTTCCTCGCGACCTTCTTACGTGTCGCGGCTTTCTTCGCGGTCTTCTTGCGAGCGGCCTTCTTCTTCGCCGCAGGCTTACCCTTGTCGTCGAGAAGCCGGACTATCTTGTCCAGCTTCCTGTTGATCTTGTCGATATCGTTCTTGCTCGGCACATTGAGCCGATCCATCGTGTCGGCAACCCGGGCGTCGAACGCGCTCTGCAGCTTGTCGAGCCGCGAGCTGTCACGTACCTGGTCGAGCAGGCCCGTCGCGCGCGACTGCGCATCGCCAGTCATGCCGCGGATCGCATCCTGGACATCATCGATCAGCGACTCCGTCCTGGACGTTGCCATCTTCCTGAAACGCTCGCCTTCGCGGACGAGGTCGTCGAAGCGACCCGCACCTTTTTTCTGGGCATCCGCCAGTGCGCCGAGTCCGGCCATAAAGGCGTGCTCGAACTGTTCGGCAATCTCGCCGACCCGCGTCTCTTTCTGCTTCTTCCTGCCTGCCATCGTGTGTCTCCCCGTGAGGGTTCGGTTTCGATGGTCAAATCCTAGCTGTTAGGATTAGGGTGATCACACTAGACCGAGACGAGCCGGGCCTCTCCCTCCATGAAAATCCGCAGAAGCCACAACCTGGGTGCCGCCGAGGCGCGCGTCCGTGCCGACCGCGTCGCCGACGACCTCAGGGAGCAGTTCTCGCTGCGCTCGGAGTGGCGCGGCGACGCCATGCTCGTGAGCGGCACTGGCGTCAACGGCCGGCTGCTGGTCGACGACACACACTTCGAGCTCGAAATCCGACTCGGGTTTGCCCTCAAGCTCATGGAAGGCCCGATCCGCTCTGCGATCGAGAAGGCGATCGACGAGGAACTGGCCTGACGCCAGCGTGCCTGAGCGGCTATTGCAGGGACGGCCGGCAGGTCTGCGGGAAACCGTCGGGCAGATTCCACCGGGGTTTGTCGTCGCTGCGCCAGTTATCGGGATGCAGGTGTCCGCCGTGCTCTTCGAGCCAGTCGACGATCACGTCGCGGGTCAGCGGAAGGTCGTAGCGCACCTCGAGGCCACCCGCCGGGATGCCCGGCGTCATGATGCGATCGCCGCCGTAGGCCAGGTAATCGTTCGCCAATACCGTGACGCGATCGTCGTCGCCTACTTCGGTGCCGTCGTCGCGCACCATGCGCGCGTACGGTCTGCCGTCCCGACATTCGGCATAGACTCGCAGGCCGGCGAAGCCGAGGCGGCGCGACGGCCTGGCCTGCGCGGCGAAGATGGCGCGCAGTGCCTGCCCGCTGAGGTCGTGCACGGTGACGACGTTGTCGAAGGGAAACATCTCGTAGACATGGCCGAAGGTCAGCTCGCCGGCCGGCAGGTCGGCACGCAGTCCGCCGCGGACGTTAATCAGCGCGACGTCGACATCGTAGGAATCGTAGAGCGCGCGCGCGACGAGATTACCCACGGGTGACTCGACACCGCCGCGGATAAACGGTGCGTCGACGACGACGCCGAGCTGGTATGTCTTGTGGTCCGCGGCAAATTGCTGTGCCGCGTCGGCAATCCGCGCGACGACCGGGTCGGGTTCGAGCGCCTGGCCTTCGTACATGGCCGGGCGCGGCGTGACGTTGGACTGCGGTGGGAACAGGCGGTGGCCGACGACGTCGCCGCCGCGCGTATCGACGCGAAAATCGATACGCCCGAAGTGGCGGGCCTTGGACAGGTTGACGGATACCGTCACGCCGTCGAACTCGTGCGCGATGAGGCTGTCGAGGTGTCCGCCAAAAATATGGTCGACCTCGCCGGGCTCGAGATCGAGCGCGAGGCGGACGAGTTCGCTGGACGGATCGCATGACGAGGTGTCCTTCGGATCCGATACATCCCTGCAGCGTCCGCCTGCATGCGCGACGACGACGACGAGTGCGGCACCGGCCTCGCGCAGCGCCGCCGCCTCGCGGCGAACCGCATCGAGGAGCGGTGTAAGTTCGAGGCCGGCCGTGTTCGGCGCGATCGTCGTGCGCAGGCCGGACCGCGTCAGCACGCCGATGATGCCGACGCGGACGCCGGCGGCATCGACCAGGACCGATGGCTGGACGTTGTCCCAGGCGACCAGGCGCCCCGTGGCGCTGTCGGCGAGATTGGCGGCGAGAAGCGGAAACGCGGCCTCCCGCGCGCGAGCCTTGAGGGCGCCGCGCGGGTCATCGCCGGTTTTCGTCGGGACGGCGTCCGGACCCGCCGGGCCAAAGTCGAATTCGTGATTGCCGATCGCGGCGGCCACTACGCCCAGCGCATTGTAGGCTTCGACCATGCTGGCGCCCTCGACGATATTGGACTCCAGCGTTCCCTGCCACATGTCGCCCGCATCGACGACGAGGACCGCGCCGCCGTCCGCGGCGCGCGCTTTGCGCAAGGCATTGACGTAGGCCGAAATGTCGACGAGCCCGCCGGTGGATTCGCCGGCGCTGAACTGGCCGTGGATGTCGTTGATGCCAACGACCGTGATGGTCTTGACCGCATCCTCGCCCGGCGACGTCGCGCAGCCGCCGATCCAGACAACGAGGAGAACGAAGAAGCCTGTGCGTATCGCTGTCACTTGCGCTATTTCCTTGAGCATTGCCGCGTGTCGGATTCGGATCTTACCGCGATGCGTATCATCATTTCGATCCTGAGTGCCGCCGACATCATCGAGCGGCGCCCGCTCGACGCCAGTCGTGCCAATGCGTAGTTCTACGAAGTGCGCTGGTGGGAAGCCCGGAGTAGCTTAATAAAGGAACGTTGCGAGGAGGTTTCGCATGAGCCGCAACATCCTGTGTGTCCTCGAATTTGACAACTACCCCGAACTCGTCATGGAGCGCGCCATCTGGATCGCGAAGTCGCGCAACTGCAATCTGCAGTTGCTCGTGTGCGATCCGGTCACAGACCTGCTCGGCGAGAGTTTCGTCTACCTGCTCGAGTCGCAGGACATTGCCGAGAGTATCAACGAGTCGCGTGACGAAGCCATCAAGACGCTCGCCGCGAAGGCCGAGGCGACCGGACTTGACGTCGAGGTGAATTTCTCGACCGAGCGCAATATTGCGGACGTCGTGCGTCGCGAGGCGGATGCGCGCGAGCCTCTTTACGTCGTCAAGGGCACGCACTACCACAGCCCGTCCGAGCGTGCGACGCTGTCGCATGCCGACTGGGACCTGATTCGCGAGCTCCAATGTCCGCTCTGGATCGTGAAGCCGGGCGAGTGGCGGGATCCGCCCGTGATTGTCGCGGCCGTCGATCCCGTACATGCGCACGACAAGCCCGCCCACCTCGACAACCGCATCATCGAGCGTGCGCAGTTCATCGCCGACACCTACGGTGGCCGCCTGCTGGTCGTGCACACCTACCAGTCTCTCGACGAGATCGGGTCGCGCGCCATGTGGGCGTTCAAGCCGAAGAAACTGCCCGTCGAGGATCTCGATCGCAAGATTCACGATGAGCATGATCGCGCCTTGAAGATCCTCGGCGAGACCCGCAACCTGCCCGAGGATTCTCTGTATCTGATTCCGGGAAGGGCTCATGAGGTGCTGCCCGCGTTCGCCCGCGAACATGGCGCGAGCCTCGTAATCATGGGCGCGCTGGCGCGATCGAAACTGAAGCAGCGCGTCGTCGGCAGCACGGCCGCGAGGGTACTGGACCACATGCCCTGCGATGTGCTGATCGCGCACGCGCAGCAGGATTAGCGGCAGCAGGCCGTTGCTATGCGTAGATCCGGCGCAGCAGCGGCGCCATACGACGCGGGCCCTCCATGCTCATCGTCGTAATCAGCCCCGACATCATGGCGCCCGTGACGCCACAGGTCAGCGTGTCCTGACCGGTCAGCCACAGGCCGCGAATCCGGGTGCGAGGCCGCAGCCATCCCTGCCGCAGTCGCTCGGGCGAATGCTCGAGCCCATACAACTCGCCATACTGGTAGCCGCCGAACCAGTTGGTTGACAGCGGCGTCGAGACCTCGAAGTAGTCGACCTTGCCTCGCAGCTGCGGCAGCTTGTCATACAGGTATTCCATCAGGCGCTCGCCCAGCGCGGCTTTCATCGCTTCGTAGTCCTCGCCCCGTTTGCCCCATGTTTCGTCGCGCCATTTCTCGAACCACGCGTAGGGCGCCGGCGCCACGATCTCGATCGTCGCCGTTCCGGGATGACGATTCTCGTAGTCCGGGTCCTTGGCCGAGGGAAACGAGATGTAGACGACGGGGAAGGGCGCCTCGGGATTCTCGAGGAAGTCGTCGAGGGCGGCGTCATAGTCGTTGGACGGGTAGATCCAGAAGTTGGTGCGCGGCAGACCGAGTTCCTCGGCCGTCCCTTTGAGCCCGACGTAGACGCCGAGGTGAGCGGAACTCGGTTGCACCTTCTCCATGCGCTGGCGGTAATAGTCGCCCGCTGCGTCGGGCAGAAGGCGCTCAAAGGTATTGACGACGCCGGCCGAGGAGATGACGCAGTCGCAGTCGATGCGATGCCCGTCCTGCATCTCGACCCCCGCCACGGCACCGTCCTCGACAAGGATCCTCTCGACTCTCGCGTAGGTAAACACTTCGCCGCCCGCGGCCTGGATCTTCGGGATGATCGTGTCGGCAATGCGCCACGATCCGCCGACGGGGTAGTACCCGCCGTAGAGGTAGTGCCGCGCAATCATCGCGTGGGCCAGGAACGGCGACCGTTTCGGCGGCAGCCCCATGTCGCCCCACTGCCCGCACAAGGTAGCGATCAGGTCCGGGTTATCCGTGAGTTCGCTGAGTACCTCGTAGGTCCTGCGGCGATACGGGCCGCGCAGTTTCCACGCCGTCCAGGGCCTCACCGCGAGGCGCAGCAACGGCGACATGCCGCGGCTCATGCCAAACGCGGACAGCGCATCGCCGCAGCGCTCGAGCAGCGCGAGGTAGCGGTCGATGGCCTTTTCCTCGTCGGGAAACTGCCGCACCAGGTTGTCGCGGAATTCCTCGCGGCCGGCGATCGCGTTGAAGACCTTGTCGCCAACGTAAAAGCGATCGTACTCGGCGTCCATGGGCGCCCACTGAAGATCGCCGCCCGAAAGGTAGTCGAACATCTTGCGCGTGCGCGTCGGCGCGCCGACTTCCCCGATGTAATGGACGCCGACATCCCACTCGTAGCCCGCTCGCTCATAGGAGTGCGTGAAACCCCCGGCCGTGTAATGTTGTTCGAGAACACAGACCTTGCGGCCGAGATCGCTGAGCAGAGCAGCCGTGGTCAGCCCGCCCATGCCCGAGCCGATGACGATCACGTCGTACTCCGGCGCCAGCCGGTTCGGTCGGTATCGACGGCCGATGCGCAGTGTGCTTGGGGTCATCTTCGTCATGGTCGGCGTATCTTATATCGGTTTGCACTTCTGAGTAGTGCGCCGTGCGGAGCCATGATATAAGGCATTTCATGCTATTTCTTAGCTTGCGATAATTTATTCTTATGCATCTGACGCTTCGCCAACTGCAGTGTTTTTCGGCCGTTGCCAGGAACCGCAGCTTCACCAGGGCCGCGGAGGAACTTCACCTGACGCAGCCGGCCGTATCGATGCAGGTGCGCCAGCTCGAGCAGCAGGCAGGGCTGCCACTGACCGAGCAATTCGGCAAGCAGCTTCACCTGACCGAGGCTGGTGAAGAGGTGTATCGCTATGCGCGCTCTATCCTCGGTGAAGTCGAGGAAATGGGTAGTGTGCTCGACCGGCTCAAGGGCATCTCGGGCGGACGCCTGCGCATCGCCGCGATTTCGTCCGCCAACTATTTCGCGCCGCGGCTGCTGGGCACGTTTCACGAGCGCTTTCCGGACGTCGGCGTCAGTATGAACGTCACCAACCAGAAAGCGGTGCTGGAGCTGCTCCTCGACAACGAGGTCGACATGGCGATCATGGGGCAGCCGCCGAGGGACTCGCACGTCGAGGCGATCCCGTTCATGGAGAACCCGCTGATCATCGTCGCGCCGCCCGGGCACCGGCTCGCCAAACGCAAGCGGATTCAGCTCAAGGAACTCGAGAAAGAGGTCTTCCTCGTGCGCGAGACGGGCTCCGGGACGCGCGGCGCCATGGAACGCTTCTTTCGCGACAACAAGCTGAAGCTGACCACGGGCATGGGCATGGGTAGCCTGTCGAGCATCAAGCAGGGCGTCCAGGCCAATCTCGGGCTGGGCCTGTTGCCGCGCGATGCGGTGCTCGTGGAACTGCAGCTCGGCCACCTCGTCGAGCTGCGTGTCAGGGGCCTGCCGATCCGGCGCCACTGGTACGTCGTTTTACACAGGGGCAAGCGTCTCTCGCTCGCCGCCGAGGAGTTCAAATCACTGCTCGTCGGCGAAGCCGTCGAGCTATTGCGGGGCCAGGCTTAGCCTAGGCAGACTGCGCGTACGGGCCGGGCCTGACGAGGTCGGCTAGCGATGCGAGCACGCCGTCGGCGCCGAGCTGGCCGGCCGAGCGCAGGGTATAGCCGTGATCGACCACCATCACGCGTACGCCGGCCGCCCTGGCCGTCGCGACGTCGGTCTCGCTGTCGCCGACGTAGAGCGTGTCGCCCGGCGGGACGCCGAGGCGCTCGATGACGGCGAGCAGCGGGGCGGGGTCCGGCTTCTTCGGCAATGCATCATCCGAGCCGAGAATCTCGTCGATATAGCTCTCCAGCTCGAAGTTGCGTGCGAGCATGCGACACAGCTCGTCGGGCTTGTTGCTGCACAGACCGACGCGGACGCCCGTCTCGTGCAGTTGCCGTAGCGTACTCTCCGCCCCGTCGAACAGGCGCGTCAGGCTGTTGTTCTGGCGCTTGTATTCGGTGTAGAAGCCCCGGGTCAGTCGCTCGACCAGCCCGGCCTCTTCCTCGATGCCCAGCCGATCGAGTGCGCGTCGGACCAGGAGCCGCGGGCCGCCGCCGATCATGAGTCGAACGGCCGCGAGATCGACGGGCGGCAGGCCTTCGGAGTCGAGCGCGCGCACCAGCGCCTCGCGAATGTCGAGCGCCGTGTCGGCGAGCGTGCCGTCGAGATCGAAGACGACGGCGCAGTACCCGGCCGCGATCATGCGACGAGCCTCGTGCTCTTATGGCTCTCCTCGGCCATGCGCTTGAGGATCGGCATCAGGATCAACTCCATGGCCAGCAGCATCTTGCCGCCCGGCACGACGATCGTGTTGCGCCTCGAAATGAACGAGCTGTCGACCATCGCGAGCAGGTAGGGGAAATCGATATCGAACTTGGTCGGGTCGCGAAAGCGAATCACGACGAAGCTCTCGTCGGGCGTCGGGATGTCGCGTGCAATGAACGGGTTCGACGTGTCCACCGTCGGGACCCGCTGGAAGTTGATGTCGGTCCGTGAGAACTGCGGGGTGATGTGATGGACGTAGTCCTCCATGCGCCTCAGGATCGTCCGCGTGACGTCCGACTCGCCGTACCCGCGATGCAGCGTGTCGCGGTGTATCTTCTGGATCCACTCGAGGTTGACGATCGGCACGACGCCGATCACCAGGTCCGCGAACTGCGACACGTCGCACTCCTTGGTGACCATCGCCCCGTGCAGACCCTCGTAAAGCAGCATGTCGGTCTCGGGCGGCAGGTCCTGCCAATCCGTAAATTCGCCGGACGGCACGCCGTGCAGAAGGGCTTCTTCTTCGTTGTGCACGTAGAAGCGCCGCTTGCCCGTGCCGTCCTTGCCGTACTGCCTGAACAGGTCGGCGAGCTCGCAGAGGATGTTCGCGTCGGGGCCGAAGTGACTGATGTTCTCGCCGCGGGCCGATGCTTCGGCGACGGCCGCACGCATCTCGTTGCGGTTGTAGCGGTGATAGCTATCTCCCTCGACGATGGCCGCCGTGACGTCGAGACGCCGGAAGATGTGCTCGAATGCCGTCTTGACCGTTGACGTGCCGGCTCCCGAAGAGCCGGTGACGGCGACGACCGGATGCTGTTTGGACATGGCTGCCTCCCCTCGATAGTTTCAAAGGAATTTAGCAGTCTCTAAAATAATGTTGAGTAAATATTATTTATCCAAATCATAAGTAAATACTTATTCTTTGTAGATTGCCCCGCCTTTCATGACGAAGTCGACCTCCAGCAACTCGGCGATATCGTCGAGTGGTGATGCGTCGACGGCGATTATGTCCGCCTGCTTGCCGTTTTCGATCGTACCGAGCGCGTCGCTCATGTCGATGAGGTCCGCGGCGCTGATCGTCGCCGCTACGATGACGTCCATCTCGGACATGCCGGCTTCGACCATGAGTACGGCTTCCTCGGCATTGGTGCCGTGCGGGGAAATGCCGCTGTCGGTGCCGTAGGCGACCCGGACACCGGCCTTGTGCGCCCTGGCGAAGCTGCCGGCCATGTCATTGCCGACGCGCACGGCCTTTTTGCGGACCTCGGGCGCCATGAAATCGGCCTCGACCGCCATCGTTGCCACGGTCTTGCCGGCGAGCAACGTGGGCACCAGGTAGGCGCCGGTCTCCTTGAACAGCCGGATGGCGCGCGGGCCCGTGTAGGTGCCGTGCTCGATGCTCGCGACGCCGGCTTCGAGCGCCGCGATGATGCCGTCCTCCTCGTGCGCATGCGAGGCGACCTTGCGGCCCATGCGTGTGGCGGCGCGCACGATTTCGGTGAGTTCGTCCATCTCCATCTGCTGCCCCGTGCCGGTCGCCCGCTGCGTCATGACGCCGCCTGTCGATGTGATCTTGATCAGGTCGCCGCCGTACTTGATGACGTTGCGAGCCGCGCGCCGGCAGTCGTAGGGGCCATCGCACACGTTGGTCGAGGTCCAGTGTTTCATGAGGTCCGGGCTGACCCCGCTGATATCGGCGTGTCCGCCCGTGATGCCAACGCCCCCTGCCGCGATGATGCGTGGCCCGTCGATCCAGCCCGCCTCGATCGCGTCGCGCAGCGCGTACATTTCCTGTTCCGAGGAGCCGACGTCGCGCACCGTCGTGAAGCCGGCCAGCAGCGTATTCATGGCGTAGTGCGCGCTGCGCATCTGCATGAGTTGCGGCGACATCTTGAGCGTATCCCGGTCGTTGTCCGGGCCGAGCTCGCCCTGCAGGTGCACGTGCATATCCATGAGCCCGGGCAGCACGAACCGGTCCTTCAGATCGACGATGGTCGCGCCTTCGGTCTCGACGTAGCCCTTCTGCACGCCCGTGATCACGCCATCCTCGACGATGACGGTCATTTCCCTGGCCGGCGGTTCGCCCGGCACGGCAAGCAGTTCGCCGGCATGAAGCAGCGTGACGTCCGCTGCCGCGACGCCGCAATGGAGCAGGGCGGCGGCGCAGAGTGCCGCAGGTGCGCGATGGATCATGTTGGTATCCCCCGGGATTTCAGTAACTGACGTAATAATTGATGAGTGCGTCGATGTCGCCGTCGCGGAGCTGGCCGATCTTCTCTTCCATTTCCGGCAGCAGGTGCTCGCGATTGCCGTTAAGGTAGGACGCGAGCGCATAGCGCAGGTAGTCGCTGCGCTGGCCGTGCAAGGGTATGCCCAGCGCATACTGCGCGTCGGGATCGTCGGGCTCGAGGTGGCAGCGCGCGCACAGCCGCTCGTGGATGGCTTTGCCCTTGGCGGCAAGGTCCTCCATGAAACTCGCGCCATGCGAATAGCGGGGCAGAGAGCCGTACCATTCCGCCAGCGCGGCGACGTCCTCTTCGCTGAGCAGGGCCGCTACCTCGCACATCGCCGGCTGGACGACGCACGTTCGCGCGCCGTCCATGTAGGCGAACAGGGCTTCTTCGATGTGCGCGGCCGGAATGCCCGCGATGATCGGCACGAAGGCCTTGCCCACGCCCGAGCCATCGGTGTCGTGGCAGGCCAGGCACGGCGCGGCGATCGCGGGTGGCGTCCCCGATGCCGCGGCGGGGCCTGCCGACAGGATCAGGAGGGCGAAAAGGCTGCGGCGAGACATGACGGGGCTCCAAATCGACATGATAGGCATTCTTACGTATTGTTGGGCTGCTTGCCACGCTGACGGCTGCTGGTACGCTTTGGTAAATTGTAATTCAGTATTTTGCGCAAGCGGAGCATGACCATGTGCCTCGCCGTACCTATGAAAGTGACGGCCGTTGACGGCTACCTTTGTACCTGTGAAGCCAAAGGCATCGAACGGGAGGCCAGCCTGTTCATGCTGCAGGGCGAAGACGTCACGATCGGTGATTACGTCCTCGTTCACGTCGGCTACGCGATCCAGAAAGTCTCCGCTGAAGAAGCCGCCGAGGCATGGGTGCTGTTCGACGAAGTGCTGGCACAGACCTGAATCGAGAGAAACATTATGTGCGATACGTGCGGATGCAACATCACGCCCGGTAACGAGCATCTCGTCGCCGCGAACCACGAGTCCGTCGAGGTGCTCAAGGGCCTGCTGGATGCCAACGACCACCAGGCGGCGCACAACCGCGAGCACTTCGCGCGCCACGACGCGCTCGCCGTCAACCTGATGTCGTCTCCGGGCGCAGGGAAGACAGCGCTCCTGGAGGCGACGGCCGAGGCACTCGGCGATGATATACGCATGGCCGTCATCGAGGGGGATCTCGAAACCGAGAACGACGCCGAGCGCATCCGGCAAAAGGGCGTGCCGGCCGTCCAGATCAGCACGGGCAGCGCGTGCCACCTCGACGCGCACATGGTGCATACGGCGCTGCACGACCTCGATGTCGACGGCGTCGATATCGTCTTTATCGAAAACGTCGGCAATCTCGTCTGCCCCGCGAGCTTCGATCTGGGGCAGCATGTCAACGTCGCGCTGTTGTCGACGCCGGAAGGCGATGACAAGCCCGCCAAGTACCCGGTCATGTTTCGCGCGGCCGATCTCGTCCTGATTACCAAGGCCGACCTGCTGCCCGTGCTCGACGACTTCGATCCGGCGCGCGCCGAGACGTACCTGCGGCAGCTGGCGAGCACGGCGCCCCTGATGAACGTGTCGGCGCGACGCGGCGATGGCCTGAGTGCCTGGTTCGGCTGGCTGCGTGGCCGGCTGCAGTCGCTGCGCGCGACGAGCGCCGTGGTCGGGACCGGGTAATGCGCCGCACTGCCGCAGACTGGCTGAAGGAACTGCGGGACCTGGGCATGGACAAGCCGCTGCGGATCATGAACGTCTGCGGCGGCCACGAGCGCTCGATCTCGGTCGCGGGCCTGCGCGCCGTCATGCCGGACAACATCGAACTCGTGCCGGGCCCGGGCTGCCCGGTCTGCATCTGCCCCGAAGAAGACGTCTACGAGGCGATCCAGATCGCGCTCAACGAGGACGTCACGCTCGTCGCCTTCGGCGACATGCTGCGGGTGCCCGTCAACGTGCCGAAGCGCGAACCGCGCTCGCTCGAGCAGGCAAAGGCCGCCGGCGCCGACATTCGGCCGATCGCGTCGCCGCGCGAAGCCGTGGCCATCGCTAACGAGGACCCGGGCCGCATCGTCGTGTTCTTTGCCGCCGGCTTCGAGACGACGACGGCGCCCGTCGCGTCGATGCTGGCCGAGGGCGCACCCGAGAACCTGCTCGTCCTGCTGTCGGGCCGGCTGACCTGGCCCGCCGTCGCGATGTTGCTTGCTTCGGGCAAACCCGGCTTCGATGCGCTGGTCGCGCCCGGCCACGTTGCGACCGTCATGGGCCCCGAAGAGTGGGCGTTCGTGGTCGACGATCACGACATCCCGGCGGCGATCGCGGGATTCACGCCCGATTCCCTGCTTGCTGCGATGTACTCGGTCGTGCGCCAGCTCCGCGACGGCAAGCAGTTTCTCGACAACTGCTACGCGCGCGCGGTCCGGCCCGGCGGCAATCGCGAAGCCAGGCGCCAGCTCGGCGAAGTCATGGAGGTCGTCGACGCCAACTGGCGCGGCATCGGCATCATTCCGGGGTCCGGGTTCGCGCTGCGCGAGGCTTATGCCGCCCACGATGCGCGCAGGCGGTTTGATTCGTATGCCGACGACTCGCGCAAACGCGTCGGTGAGATGCCGCCCGGCTGCGACTGCGCCGGCGTCGTGCTCGGCAAGGTCTACCCGAACCAGTGCCGGCTGTACGGTCTCGCCTGTACGCCGCGCAAGCCGGTCGGCCCGTGCATGGTGTCGGACGAGGGCGCGTGCCGGATCTGGTGGTCTGCCGGCGTGCGTGACAACGAGTGGGAGGGCCGCAGCAAGGATGCCGCCAGTGCCTGAGGCCAGGCGTATTCGCCTGCGCGGCCATGTCCAGGGCGTCGGCTTCCGGCCTTTTGTCTATCGCCTCGCGACCGAGCATGGTTTGAGCGGCTACGTACAAAACCAGCTCGGCGAAGTCGAGGTCGTCGCTGCCGGACCGGCCGAGTCGGTGAACGATTTCATCGACGGACTCGTCGACGAGGCGCCGCCGCTGTCGTCGCCGTCGCTGGTCGAGGTCACCGAGACCCGGGTTCCCGCGACGAGCGAGTTCAGGATCATCGACAGCCTGGCCGACGCCGACGCGCAGGTCTTCGTGCCGCCGGACTATTTCATGTGCGAAGAGTGCCGCCGCGAACTCGGCGATCCGGCGGACCGTCGCCACGCTTATCCGTTCATCAACTGCACGCAGTGCGGTCCGCGCTACACCCTCATCGAGACGCTCCCGTACGATCGCCTCAACACCAGCATGACGGGGTTCCCGCTGTGTCCCGACTGCGAGGCCGAGTACCTCGATCCGAACGATCGGCGTTTTCATGCCGAACCCGTGGCGTGCGCGGCCTGCGGCCCGCGGCTCGCGTTCGAACGCGTCGGTCAGGAGACGATCGCGGCGACGGCTGATGCGCTCGCCGCGGCCGTCGCGGCGATTCGCGCCGGCGAGATCGTCGCCATCAAGGGCATCGGCGGCTATCACCTCCTCTGCGACGCGCTCGACGAACAGGCCGTCGCGCGGTTGCGGCAACGCAAGCAGCGCCCCGCCAAGCCGCTCGCCGTCATGTTCCCGGTGGCGGGCGACGATGGCCTCGACGTCGCGCGCCGCTACGCTGACATCGATGCCGTCACCGCACACGCGGCCCGCGGCCCGGTGCGACCGATCGTTCTCGCGGCACGCCGCGCCGACTGCGGCCTCGCGAAGGGCATCGCGCCCGGGCTCGGCGAGATCGGCGTGTTCCTCCCGTACAGTCCGCTGCACCAGCTACTGCTCGACGCGCTGGACGGCCCGGTCGTCGCGACTTCGGGCAATATCAGCGGCGAACCCGTGCTCACGGACAACGACGAGGCCTTGCGGCGGCTCGCGCCCGTGGCGGACGCCTTCCTGCAGCACGACCGGCCCATCGTGCGGCCGGCCGACGATCCGGTCTTCCGGCGCATCGCGGGTGCGATGCGCCCGCTGCGCATCGGCCGGGGCTGTGCGCCACGTGAGCTGACGTTGCCGTGGCGGCTGGCGGCGCCGACGCTGGCGGTCGGCGGCCACATGAAGGGCACGCTGGCGCTGGCCTGGGAGCGGCGCGTCGTCGTGTCGCCCCACATCGGTGAAATGGACAGCCCGCGCAGCCTCGACGTGTTCGAGCAGGTCGCCGCCGACCTGCAGTCGCTGTACGGGGTACAGGCGGAACGCATCGTCTGCGACGCGCACCCGGGTTACACGACGCACCGCTGGGCCAGGCGTCAGGATCTTCCCGTCGAGGAGGTCTGGCACCACGAGGCGCATGCCAGCGCGCTCGCGGCCGAGATCGATCGCCCCGGCGAGTGGCTCGTGTTCGCCTGGGACGGGGTCGGGCTGGGACGCGACGGCACGCTCTGGGGCGGCGAAGCATTCGTCGGACGGGGCGGCGCGTGGCGGCGCTTCGCAAGTCTCAGGCCGTTGCGCCTGCCGGGCGGCGACAAGGCCGGCCGAGAGCCATGGCGCAGCGCCGCGGCGCTGCACTGGGAGTGCGACGCATCCTGGCAGGCCGTGCCCGATCGCGACGGGCTCGCCCGCACTGCCTGGCAGAAACACATCAATTGCCAGACGACGAGCGCCGCGGGCCGCCTGTTCGACGCGGCTGCCGCCATCGTCTGCGACTTCCCCGTCGCCAGCTTCGAGGCCGAGGGCCCGATGATGCTCGAGGCGCTGTGCCGGACGCGCCGCGACGCCATCGACCTGCCGCTCGATGCGGGCGACGACGGCATCCTGCGCAGCGACTGGCAACCGCTGCTGCGTATGCTCGACGACGCGTCGTTGACGCCGGCGCAGCGGGCCGAGACTTTTCATGCGAGCATGGCCGGCGCGATCCTCGTGCAGGCGCGGGCCGCGCGTACACGCCACGGCGTGGACCGTGTCGGGCTGTGCGGCGGCGTGTTCCAGAATCGCTTCCTGGTCGAGCAGGCGATAGCGATGCTCGAGGCCGACGGTTTCGACGTGCACCTGCCGGCCTTGCTGCCGGCCAACGACGCGGCACTGAGTTTCGGCCAGGCGGCCCAACTCGCCGCGCGCGAGGCAAACAAAAATGGATGACGATCGCATTTCACTGGCGCATGGCAACGGCGGGCGCTTCATGCGCGAACTCATCGAAGACGTCTTCGCGACTGCGCTGTCGGCCAGCGAGATCGACGTGCAGGCCGACGCCGTGCCGATCGATCTCGATGGCGGCGAGGTCATGATCACGACCGACGGTTTCACGGTCCAGCCGCTCGAGTTCCCGGGCGGCGACATCGGCTCGCTCGCCGTGCACGGTACGACCAACGATCTCGCCGTCGCGGGCGCCAGACCGATGTACCTGACGCTCAATGCCTTCATCGAGGAAGGCTTCGAGGTCGAGCAGCTCGAACGCATCGTCAGGAGCCTCGCCGAGGCGGCCGTGGAGGCCGGCGTGCGCATCAGCGCGGGCGATACCAAGGTCGTGCGGCGCGGCGAGGGCGGCGGCATCTACCTCGCGACGACGGGCGTCGGCGTGCGGTTGCCGGGGGCGCGGCCGGCGCTCGGGAACATCCGTGATGGCGACGTCATGATCGTTAGCGGGCCCGTCGGCGACCACGGGACGGCGGTCATGCTGGCGCGCGAGGAATTCGGGCTGCGCGGCGATCTCGTCTCCGACGCCGGTCCCGTCATGGCGCTGACCGAACCGCTGCTGGCGTTCGACGGACTGCGTTTCATGCGCGACCCTACGCGCGGCGGGATCGCCTCGATCGGCCACGAGATCCTCAGGGCGACGGGGCTCGGCGTACGCTTCGAGGCGACCGTGCCCGTGCGCGAGCCCGTGCAGTCTGTCTGCGAGATGCTCGGCTACGATCCCTATTACCTGGCCTGCGAAGGCCGCGTGCTCGCCATTCTCGCGCCCGGGCAGGCCGACGAGGCGTTGGCACTGTGGCGGGGCCTGCCCGAGGGCAAGGAAGCCGAGCGCATCGGGCGCATCAGCGCGGCGGAACAACGCGTGGTGCTGGAGACGCCGCTCGGGGGGGAGCGTTTCCTGGAAGAGCTCGAGGACGACCCGCTGCCGCGGATCTGCTAGCCCGTATCGAGCTCGACGCGCTGCAGGATCATCTCGTCGCCGCTCGTCAGCCGGGTCCGGAAATCGCCGCATTCGCCGCAGACGAGGCGATTCGCGGTCGCGGGCGTCTCGGCGTCGCAGGTCTCACAGTGCACGACGATGGCGGACTCGCCGATAACAAATTCGGCATCGACGGCGATCGTGCCCGCGCAGGCAAGCGGCCAGGCGGTGCGCAACAGGTCGGCCTCGACGCCCGACAACGGGCCCACCTCGAGTTCGATACGCGTCACCCGCCGTGCCCGGTGTTCGGCGGCGATGCTGCTGACCTGTTCGAGCAGGGACAGGCAGACGGATAATTCATGCATTGCGGCAGGTCCGGTGCGCGGTGCAAGTGACCGCCATACTGTACGGAATTGTTGCGATCTGGTGTCGAATTTCATACTAATTGTACTGCCGTATAAAGAACAAAAGCCGCAATACGGGGGGGAAACATGATTCGTCGCTTACCGATTCGCGCCGTCGGCGCTGGTCTCGTTGCCGTTGCCGTGCCCGCTGCATCACTGGCACAGGAAGGGAGTCTCGAGGAAATCGTCGTTACCGCGCAAAAGCGAGAGCAGAGCGCACTCGAGGTGCCGATGACCGTCGACGTCTTCACCGACAAGGACATCGAAGAAACCGGCGCGCTCAATCTCATCGAGATGCAGGACTTCATCCCGGGCTTCGAGATGGGCGACAACCCGACGCAGTCGACGATCTCGGTCCGCGGTGTGTCGAGCGTCAACATCTCGACGGGCGGAGACCCGTCGGTCGCGACGTTCTACGACGAGGTCTACGTACCGCGCGCCGCCACGACGGCATCGTTCACCGACCTGCAGCGCGTCGAAGTGCTCAAGGGGCCCCAGGGCACGCTGTACGGGCGCAACGCGGCTGCCGGCGTCGTGAGTATCGTGCCCAACCTGCCAGGCGCCCAGACCGAAGGCTTCATCCGGCAGCGCATCGGCAATTACAACCTGTTCCGCGTGGAACTCATGGGCAACGTTGCGCTGAGCGACGATTTCTTCGTGCGCGCCAACGTGCTGAAGAACCGTCGCGACGGCTATCTCGAGAACCTGGCGCCGGGTGGCCCTGACCCGGGCAAGCAGGACAACCTCGCGGCGCGCATCTCGGCGCTCTGGCAGGTGTCCGACAGGACGAGCCTGCAGTTCGCCTACGACTTCGACCGGGTCGACAATGCGCCGCGCCCGGCGGTCGGCCTGAGCCCGTGGGCCGCGTGCCCGAACGATCCGCGCTGCGACGAGATTCTCAACGACGTCATCGACGGCGAGGAAAGCCGCGACATGTGGGCTGCGAACGTCAAGCTCAACCACGAGATCAACGACGACTGGGCCGTGAAGTTCATCCTGGGCCAGCGCGCCTTCGAGACCATCAACAGGCAGGACGAGGACGGCACCGCCGAGATCGACCGTTATCTCGACACCGACAATATCGAGGATTCCGACATCACGTATTCGGAGCTGCAGTTCAGCTTCAGCAACGAACGCGTCGACCTCGTCTTTGGCGGCAACTACTCGACCGAGAACGTGCGCCAGGAGATTCCGGTCAATACCAACGCGGACTCGGTGATGCGCCTCGTGACCAGCCAGATCGTCGCCGACATCGAGAACACCTTTGGTGTACCCATCGAGTTCGTTACTGGCGGCATTCTGATAGACCATCTCTGGGATCCCGTGCAGATGTCCGCGTTCATGGCACTGCAGGGTACTGCCGTGACGCCGCAGCAGGTCGTGCTACTCGGCGACCAGCTGTATGACCAGGTCGCGCCGTTGATTCCGGGCGGCCTGTTCTTCGGCCCGGGTTTTTCCGGCACGCCGTGGAGCGAGATCTATTTCACCGAAGGTGATTTCACGAACTGGGGCATCTACGGCGACGCGGATTTTCGTATTAACGAACGCTGGAGCGTCATCGCAGGCCTGCGCTACAGCAATGACGAGAAGACCTTCAGCTGGCGCAATCCGGCGAACACGTTTACTTCCTTCCGTCCCGGGATACCGGACATTATTTTCGTTCCCAATCCGCTGTACCCGGAAGCGCGCAGCGGCACGCTGCGGGCGATGCATGACTGGAACAAGGTGTCGGGGCGCGGTGTCGTGCGCTATCAGCTGACCGACAGCGCGCAGGTGTTCGCATCCTATTCGACCGGCTACATCTCGGGCGGCTACGATTCGCTCGACCTGGCGACGTCCGACAACCCGTTGCGACCGCAGGAGTCGGAGAACCTCGAGCTCGGTCTCAAGGGAAACTTCGCCGATGACAGTCTCAGGCTGCAGCTCGCGCTGTTCTCGATGGATATCGAGGGCCGTCAGCGTACCGTGGACTCCCGGCAGCCGGGCGAGCCAAACCCGATACCGCGCGTCAATACCGGTGACCAGTCCTTCGATGGTGTGGAGCTCGTGCTCAACTGGTTGCCGACGGACAAGCTGCGGATCGGCATCATGACGACATGGCGCGACGCCGAGGCGACCTGGGAGTCGTACTTCGATGCCAACGCGGAACTCGTCGTTGATACGTCCGCGAGTACCACCGACACGGACTACACGCTGACCGTGGGCTGGGCGCCCGAGATGGAGCGCGGCAGTCTCGACCTGCGCATCGACTACATCTTCAACGAGAATACCTCCGAGCTGGACGAAACCAGTGTCGTCGACGCGAGCCAGTACCCGGGTTTTTACGAGGACCGCGAGGACCTCAACGTCCGCATCGCATGGCAAAGCGAGGACGAACAGTGGACGGCCGCGCTGTGGGGCAAGAATCTCCTCGACCAGAAACTGCTTGGCGGGATCGGAGATATTTCGATCCTGTTCGGAACGCCGTTCACATCGGTCGACGCGCCGCGCACCTTCGGCATCGAACTCGGCTACGGATTCTGAGTGCCCCAATATGAGCAAGTACCTATTTGCATCGTCTTTGCCCGGGTCTAAGGTGATCGTGGGGCGTTGCACTCAGCAGGTGATGCCATGAACAAATCCACGATTCCCGCCAATGTCGTCGAAGTCGACACGTCGGTTCCCGTGTGGGGGCAGTTCTTCACGGTAGCGCCGCTGGTTCTCGTCGGGACGCGCGACGCGGACGGATCGCTCGACCTTGCACCCAAGCACATGGTCACGCCGATGGGGTGGCAGAACTACTTCGGCTTCGTGTGTTCACCGCAACATGGCACGTGTTCCAACATCGAGCGCACGGGTGTCTTTACAGTCAGTTACCCGAGGCCGTCGCAGGTCCTGTACACGAGCCTCGCCGCAACGCCGCGCGACGCTCACGGCGACAAGCTCATTCTCGACTACTTCAAGACCTTTCCCGCCAAAGAGGTCGACGGCGAGTTCATCGAGGACGGCTACCTGTTCTTCGAGTGCCGCCACTTCAAGACCGTCGACGGCTTCGGCGACAACTGCCTGATCACGGGGGAGATCGTCGCCGCCTGGGGTGATCGGGACTTCCTGCGCCGCGCCGAGGCGGACGACCAGGAGACGATTCACGAGGCGCCGTTGCTGGCCTACCTGCATCCCGGCCGTTTCGCGACGATCGACCGGTCCAACGGGTTTCCATTTCCGGAGGCGATGAAGAAGTAGTAGCGACATGCGCCCGAACGCTGCAAGGGTTCTCGAGTACGTTCACAGCCGGCAGCCACTGCTGACGGGGCTGATCAGGGAACTTGTCGAAGCCGAGTCGCCATCGGCCCACCCCGAAACGCATGACGAAGTGCGCCGTATCCTGAGACTCGCGCTGGCGGACGCCGGCTTGGAGTCACGCGAGGCAGGTAGCCATGCCGGCGAGCCTCGCCATGTGTTTGCCAGGCCGGCACAACGCGAGCGCGGCAAGCCGATCCAGCTGATCGTCGGACACTTCGATACCGTCTGGCCGATCGGCACGATCGAAAAACGACCTTTCCGCATCGACGGCAACGTCGTCCACGGGCCCGGCTCGTTCGACATGAAGGGCGGTCTTGCCCAACTCGTCGTTGCTTTGCATGCGATACGCGACCTCGAGCTGCCGATGACCGTCGCGCCCGTTGTCTTCGTCAATGCCGACGAAGAAATCGGCAGCCGGTCATCGACCCGTTTCATTCGCATGCTGGCGCGACGTGCGAGTCGTGCCTACGTGCTCGAACCGGCGCTCGGCGAACGCGGTGATGTGAAAACGGCGCGCAAGGGTATCGGGCGGTTCACGGTGACCGTGTACGGCAAGGCCGCGCACGCGGGCCTGGATCCCGAGTCCGGTGCGAGCGCGATTCTCGAGCTGTCGCACGTGATCCAGAAACTGTTTGCGCTCAACGATGTCGAGCGCGGCATCACGGTCAACGTCGGTACGGTCGACGGTGGCATCCAGCCGAACGTCGTCGCGCCGCACAGTTCGGCGGTCGTCGACGTGCGCGTTCCGACGATCGCCGCCGGTAACGAGATCGAGTACATCATCCACTCGATCAAGGCGACGACGCCCAACGTCCGGCTCCACATCGAAGGCGCGATCGGTCGTCCGTCCATGGAGCACACGCCGCGTAACCGCAAGTTGTGGGAGCACGTCAAGGCGACAGGCGAGGATCTCGGCATCGAGCTGCACGAGGCGCGTGCCGGAGGCGGCTCCGACGGCAATACCACGAGTCAGTTCACGGCGACGGTCGATGGGCTCGGCCCGGTCGGCGACGGTGCGCATGCCGTTCACGAGCATCTGCTCGTCGACAAGACGCTCGAGCGAGCGGCCCTGCTGACGATGTTGCTGACGGCACCGGAGGTCTCATGAGTACGAGAGTCTATGGTTCACTGGCCAGGATCGCGGACTTCAGGAACAGCAATTTCGATGTGCAGGCGTTGCCGCGGGCGGCATGGGCAACGGGCGACTACGTCGAAGGTGAGGTAATCGGCAGACCAACGTCCCTCTACCAGATGGAGGACCGCGACGGGCACATGGTAAAGGTCGACCCGGGTGACTGGGTCATAGGCGCTCTCGGCGAGAGAGCGGCCACGCTGGAGGGCGTCGGCAGCTGGAGGGACATCGGCGACGACGGCGTCATGCATGCCCTGACGGGCGCCGGCATCATGGGGCGCTACACGTCCATCTCCAAGCTGCTTCCCGAACCGCTGCGACTCCGCTACCGCGGTCATCTCTGCCGCGGCGGCCGGAAACTGGCGATGCGCGATTTCGCCCTCAGGGCTGAAACGCATGCATTCAAGGTACCGACGATCCTGCTATTCGGCACCTCGATGTCGGCAGGCAAGACGACGACGGGCCGGCGCGTGTGCAAGGAGCTCGATCGCGCCGGCCGCTATGTCATCGGCGCCAAGCTCTCGGGCGCCGGGCGCTACCGCGACATCCTGAGCTACCTCAAGACGGGCGCGACCGAGATCTATGATTTTGTGGACGTCGGGCTGCCCTCGACCATCTTGCCGGAAGAAGAATTTCGCAGCGCGATACGTCCGCTGCTCAACAGGATCAACGAGCGTAAACCGGATTTCCTCGTTGCCGAGGCAGGGGCCTCACCGCTCGAACCCTACAACGGCGATGTCGTGGTCGACGAACTCGGCGACAACATCGTGTGCTCGATACTGTGCGCATCGGACCCGTATGCGGTCGTCGGCGTGGAGAAGGCCTTCGGCCTCAAGCCCGATCTCGTGACCGGGCCGGCAACACAGACATCGGCTGCCGTAGAGCTCGTCTGGAAACTCTCTGGCGTACGCGCCATCAACGTCATCGACCCGGCTGCCAAGGCCGACTTCCGCAAGTTCCTGATGGACGCACTCGGCGTTGTGCCCGCCATGGCCGCGAACGGCTGACCGGGCAGAGGGCTACTCGGCCAGCGCGATCTCGTCGTCGCCAAAGCTGTAACGGATGCCGATGCCGGCGGCGTAGACGTCGTAGTCCCACGGGTCGGCGCCCAGCGTTAGTATCGTCGGCAGCGTCGTCTCCGATACGAGCGCCCAGTCGGTGACTTCGAAGCGCTCGTAACGCAGGTCGAAAGTCAGGTCCATGCGCTCCGAGACCGCGTAGCTCGCCTCGACCCTGAGCGAATCGAGCGTCGACTCGAGATCGGGCAACTCGCTCGGCCCGCCGCTCAGGCTGTCGTACGCGATGCGCGTTTCACCCTCGCCGCGGTTGTAATCGAGGCGCAAGCCGAGCTTGCCCTCGGTCGGCCGCCAGCGCATGCCGAATCCGGCATGATCGAAGCGATCCTCGTGGAAGGCGCTCCAGTCCCACCAGCCGAACTGCTCGGCGCCGGTCTGGTGCGCATCGATCGAGTCCCTGCCGTAGGCGAGGTACACGGTCGCATTGTCGTTGATCGCCCAGCTGACGTCGGCCGTCGCGCGAAACTCCTCGGCGCCGTTCAGGCCGACGAGCGAGTCCTTGTAGTCGTCATCGGCGAACAGGACGGAGACGCTGAACGAGACGGGTTTCTCGAGCGGCGATACGGTCGCGACGATCTCACCGAACTCGCGATAGCGGTAGGCGAGGTTGTACTTCTGCATGAGCGGATTCTGGCCGAGGCTCACGGCCACGGATTCGTCGTAGCGATCGACGCCGCGCGCCGACGCACCGCCCTTGGCACGCACGTCGAGCCACGCCCAGGGCTGCACGCGGACCTGCCCCCAGCCCGTGTTGACGGTCTGCTCTGCGACTTCCTGGTTGTCGCGGTTGATTTCGCGGTACTCATAGCCGGCCGAGACGCGCAGGTTCTTACGCAGCGCGTACTCGATGCTGGTCGTCGAGTGCATGCGATCGTAGCTGTAGGGCACGTTCTGTTCGATGCCGCCGGAGCTGAACGCGTCGACGATGACGCGGTTCCACTCCGATACCGGCGTCCGGTTGTCGCGTTCGTCATAGCGATAGCCGAACTTTACGCGCAGCTTGTCGAGCGGCCGCGAGGTTACCGTGAAGGCATAGTTCAGCGTGTCGACCTTGCCGTCGAGCGTGGCGCGCGGCAGCGCAGCTGCGGTTATTCCCGAGTTGATCGTGTACGGCAGCAGCGGCTCGTCCTGCTCGCCGCTGCCCGAGGCCGCCATGAACGCGAGCACCGTGTCCCAGGTCGCGAGCCGGTACTTGCCGGACAGCGAGACCTGCTGGAACTCGTTATCGGGTTCGTTCGCCATGCGTAAGGTCGCCATCCCGGGCGTGGCGAGATACGGCGTCTCCCACGTCAGCGCCGGGTTGCGGTTGGTGAAGAACGACGCGTACCACGCGAGCGTCAGGCTCAGCGAGTCCGTCGCGTACTGCAGCCCGGCGTCGACCTGGTCGGTCTCGAAATCGATCCAGCGCGGCAGTAGTGCCGCCTGCGTGTAGGTGCCGCCGCTCTTGATGTCGATGCCGTCGCGGCTCTGGCGCCGGAAGTCGGCAAACACGCGCACGGGCCCGCGCGGGTTCCAGTAGCCGCCGAAATCGATGACCTGGCGGTCGGTACCGATGACGGTCTTTTGCAGCGAGGACGCCAGCTGCGTCATGTTGCCCGTCGTGCCGGCGCTGACCCAGCCGGACGGCAGCGTCAGCGTGCCCGACGAGGACTGCGTGAATACCGTTCTTGTGGTGTCGAAGCGCCGGTAGGGCAGTTCGCGGTAACCGAAGTCGACCCCGAACAGGCCGTCGCTGCTGAGGCTGATGCCGATGGCGCGCGAATCCAGCCCGAGATCCTCGAGCACGTAGTCGATGCGATAGCCATCGCCGTTGTAACGACCCTGTCCGTCGACGTTGCCGTAGGCGCCTTCCTCGTCGTAACCGGTGAAATTGCCGAAACGCGCGGCGTCGTCGCTCACGCTCGTCGCGCCGGCGCGGATCTGCGCCCGGTAGCCGTCGTCGAACGGGCAGTACTCACAGGCCCAGTCGCTGGTGTCGACCTCGGCGGCCGCGAGCGCGGGGGCGAGCAGGAACAACATGCCAATCTTTTTCATCATCGCAACGCGCTCCTATCGCATCAGCTTCGAGCCGGACGGATGATTCGAACCGTGCACCTGGTCGTGGCAGTTCATGCACGACTGGCCGAGCAGCAGGTCGGAGGCCATGTTGCCCGGCAGGCCGCGCGCGTCCTGCGGCAGGCTCGGATGACCGGCCTGCGAGTGACAGCTCTGGCACAGCATCGGCGCGCGCATGGTGAGCATGCCGGGCTGCGTCGAGCCGTGCGGGTTGTGGCAGTTCAGGCAGTCCTCGGCCACCGGCGCGTGCTCCCACAGGTAGGGACCGCGGAACTCCGCGTGACAGTCGTGACAGGTGCCGTTGACATCGCTGCGCGCGAGCAGCCGCTCGGGCGTATCGCCGTGCGGGCTGTGGCAGCTCGTGCAGGCCATCTTGCCGTCGTGCACGGGATGCGAGAAGGGCTTCATGGCCTGGGTGCGCTGCTGCTGATGGCAGTCGAAGCAGACTTCGGCCTGGGTTGACATGGCCAGCACCGGGTCGCGCTCGGCGTGCACGTTGTGGCAGTCGTTACACGCGACCGTGTTGTCGTCATGGGTGCTGCCATGCCACGCGAAGCCGATGCCGCTATTGTGGCACTCGACGCAGTAGCCGTTCTGCTCGGCGACGCCCAGCGTCGAGTTGAAGCCGAACGCGGGTATCGCCGGGCGCTCCCGGCCGCGCCGGACACGTCCCGCGTGGCTGTCACCCGGGCCGTGGCAGGCCTCGCACTGGAGCTGGCCGTGGCCGAAGGGCGACGCGGGGTCGTCGGGAACAGCGTGCTTGGTGCGGAAGATCGCGAGCGTCGCCTGGTCGTCGTGACACTGGAAGCAGGTATCGGCGCCCTTGCGGCTGTAGTCTTCGGCGGCGG